>DATHFS010000758.1:0-5415 GCA_035317975.1 Cyclobacteriaceae bacterium
CATAATGGATTTGGGCGTGACCAGCGTTCTTACCTTGTCCGCCAGGTAGGCTTTCAGAAGATCGGTTGCCAGGACGGTCACCAGGACAGCCGCAAAAAATAAAAAAAATTCCAGGCCCTTTGAATATCCAAAGTTGATCGACGCAACGCTGATCGTGCCAATCCAAAAAATCAGGACCATCGGGCTAAGGCCATTGATAATAAATCCCTTCATGATATACCGGTACGTTTTTCTTTCAGTTGATACCGGCACATCGGCTTGCAGGCTGCGCCGGCTTTTGACCATCAAGTAATACAACCCAAAGAGGATCAATATGGCGCCTCCCACGTAAGCCATATACGTCCTGAACTGCGGATTCTGGAAAAACTGTACCAACCCAAAATAGCAGACCACTACGTAAAGGATGTCGCTGATCGACACGCCCAGGGCGACCAGCGCACCTTTCAAAAACCCTTTCTCCACGCTGGTCTGAATGATGCTGAAGAACACCGGCCCCACAAGAAAGGCCAGTACGACACCCAGTTGGATTCCGTTGAAAATGATCTTCATTTACTGGTTGCAAGATAGGAGACCCATTCCTCCAGCAAGGCATTTTTCATGACCCGCGGAAATTTATTTTGCCCGCCCGCCTTTCCTTTTGACTCCATCCAGGCATAAAATACGCTGGTGGGATAGGCATCGACAATGATCTCTTGTAAGGCAGCACTGCGTTCTACCGCATAGTCATCATTGAGCTCTTTCAGGTGAAAATCGAGGCGTTCTTTCAATCGTTTTTTGTCTACCGGATCGTCGGTGGCGACATACCAATGGTGGGCGAAGAGGGTCCCGAAGGGGATTCCCGCCACGGTAAATTCTTTGATACTGATATTCATTTCATTTGAAACCAGTTCAATGGCCTTGTTCATATTGTCGACCGAAAGGTGCTCTCCACATAAGCTCAGGAAATGTTTTGTCCTTCCGGTAATTATAATTTCAGATTCTTCTTTGGAAACAAATTTGATCACGTCGCCGATCAGGTAGCGCCAGGCTCCGGCGCAGGTGGAAAGCAGGAGTGCATATTCTTTTCCCTCCTCCACTTCGTCGATCAACAGGGTCTCGGCATCGGGATTAATTTCTCCATTAGCGTTGAAATTTTTCTCCTCAAATGCCACAAATTCATAAAATATCCCGTTGTTCAACACCAAGCGCATCGATCGCCGGCGGGGATAAGCCTGATAGGCAATGAAGCCCTCGGAGGCAAGATAGGTTTCAATATAATAAATAGGGCGACCCAGGAGTTTCTCAAACCCTTTCCGGTACGGATCAAACGAGACTCCCCCGTGGACATAAACCCGAAGGTTGGGCCAAATCTCATGAATATTTTTAAGATGGTGATACGTAATAATTTTTTCGAGGAGGATCTGGATCCAGGCGGGCACACCAACGACTATTCCGATGTCCCAATCCGGCGCCCTCTTGGTGATCTCATCCAACTTGGCATCCCATTTACGGGTCTTCGCTATTCTTTTTCCCGGTTTATAGAAATGCTGAAACCAAAACGGGAGCCGGGCGGCTTGGATCCCGCTCAGGTCTCCCTCGAAGTAACTTCCACGCTGATGAAGGTGCGTACTGCCCCCGATCATAAGAATGCCGGCGGCAAACGAATCCGCGGGCAGATCATACTTCGATAGCGTCAAAATCTGACGGAGGCTTGTGCGCTGAATGGCCTTGGTCATATCCTTGGTGACCGGGATAAACTTGGAAGAAGATTCTGACGTGCCGGAGCTGAGGGCAAAATATTTTACCCGGCCCGGCCAGCAAATATTTTTGGCGCCCTTTCGGGCGAGCTGCCACCAATCCTTATAGATCTTATTGTAATCGTGCACCGGAACCGCAGTCTTAAACACTTTATAAAAATCCTTCGGCCTCCTGCGGAAATGTCCCAGTATTTTCGGAAAATCATAGTACTTTCCAAACTCCGTCTGGCTTGCCGTGATCAATAATTCTTTTAACTCCTTTTTTTGCAGCTCTAAAGGTGACGTATATTCCTGCTCCAGGTTTTCCCGAAGTTTGATGCCTTTTTTGAGCAGAGTTCCTAATATTGCCATAGTATGGGTTTCAACGAGAGGCGACGATTGGCGGGCTAAGGTATAAAATGGACATTAAAAAAAATATAAACTTATTTAATCGCGAGGTAACCAGCCTGGGGGGCCGGCTGATCGCTGTCGGGAAGACCCATCCTCCGGAAAAACTGCTGGAAGCATACCAGGCAGGACAACGTATTTTCGGCGAAAACAAAGTTCAGGAAATGACCGGCAAATACGAAGTCCTTCCAAAGGACATAGCCTGGCACATGATCGGCCATTTGCAAAGCAACAAGGTCAAATTCATTGCCCCCTTTGTCGCCCTGATCCACTCGGTTGACAGCTTCCGGCTGATGGAGGAGATCCATAAACAAGGCAAAAAGATCGGACGCATCGTGCCTTGTCTTTTGCAGGTGCATATCGCCCAGGAAGAAACTAAATTTGGTTTTGATGAAAATGAATTGTATTCCGTAATGGAGAATCCCAAGACTTCAGACCTGGACTTCATACGAATCGATGGATTGATGGGGATGGCTTCGCTCACGGAAGACAAAGAGAAAATCAGGAGCGAATTCCGGCATTTGAAAACGATCTTTCGAACCCTCTCCTCCCGAAAAAGGCCGGCGAACATAATGATGACAGAGCTTTCAATGGGAATGAGTTCGGATTACAAGATTGCGCTGGAGGAGGGGAGCACATTGGTGAGAATTGGGACAGCGATATTTGGGGAAAGGGGTTAGCGCTCAGGGCTTGGTGGTTTGTGCAACAGATTGTATCTAGCCCTCAAAGCTGCTAAAACAATCAACGGTGTACTGAACGTCCTCGGGACGAAGTGAGTGCGAGACAAACCAGGACTCAAATGGAGACGGGGGAAGGTAAACACCCTGTTTCAGCATGTGGTGAAACAACCGCTTGAATGTATCATTATTTCCCAGCGAGGCGGTCGTGAAATCAACTACATCACTTTCGCAAAAATGCACGCTTATCATCGAACCAATTTGATTGATCCGAAACGGTATTCCCTTCTTCGACAACGCCTTGGTTATTCCGATTTTCAATTGTTCGGTCTTTCCTTCCAGTTGTTTGTAGATCAGGGGATTGTCGTTGAGAATCGCAAGGGTAGCAAGGCCGGCGGCCATGGCCAACGGGTTTCCGGAAAGCGTGCCCGCCTGATATACTTCCCCCAATGGGGCAATTTTACTCATGATTTCCTTCTTCCCGCCAAAGGCGCCCACAGGCAAACCGCCTCCGATGATTTTTCCAAACGTTACCAAATCGGCTTGCACGCCGAACTGTTCCTGTGCTCCCCCTTTCGCTAAGCGGAACCCGGTCATCACTTCGTCGAAGATCAAAACGATCCCAAAGTGGTCGCAAAGCTGGCGAAGGTGCTGAAGGTAGCCGGGTTTCGGAAGCACACAACCCATGTTTCCGGCAACGGGCTCCACGATCAAACAGGCCGTTTCGTTTCCGTGGAGATGAACAAGATTTTCTATCGCTTCAAAGTCATTGAAGGAAGTCACCAGGGTATCCTCCAATACCGCGGTTGGTATTCCGGCATTGACTTTTATCCCCAGCGTAGCCATACCGCTTCCGGCTTTTTTCAAGAACGAATCGGCATGGCCGTGGTAGTGACCTTCAAACTTGATGATCCTGGAACGTCCGGTAAACCCTCGTGCCAAACGAATGGCCGACATACACGCTTCTGTTCCTGAATTAACGAAACGGACCAGTTGCAATCCCGGTACCATCTTAACCACCAATTCCGCCATCCGCACTTCCAACTCCGTAGGCGCACCAAACGATACGGCGCGCTGTGCCTGTTGTTGAATTGCCTTGACTACTTCCGGGTGTCCGTGTCCCAGGATCATCGGTCCCCAGGAATTGATATAATCTATGTACCGCTTGCCATCTTCATCAAAGAGATAGGCGCCTTGCGCTGATTGCATGAAGACAGGGGTCCCCCCTACCTGGCGAAAAGCCCGCACGGGTGAATTCACTCCACCCGGAATCACGTTCTGCGCTTCAATGAAGAGCTGATCACTTCTTGTTGCCATGGTAGTAGTGTGCAAATTTTTTAGCAAAATAACTAACAATGATATCGGCCCCGGCCCGGCGGATCGCTGTGAGCGACTCCAGCATGGCAGCCTGCTCTTCCAGCCAACCATTCTGTGCAGCCGCCATGATCATCGCATATTCGCCCGATACTTGATAAGCGGCCACGGGCACGGTTACCGCATCTTTTACCCGGCGTATAATATCGAGATACGGTCCCGCTGGCTTCACCATCACCACGTCCGCCCCTTCTTCAATGTCTTGCAAGGCCTCTTTAATTGCTTCGTTGCTGTTGCGGTAATCCATTTGGTAGCTTTTCTTGTCTCCGAAGCCGGGTGCACTATCCAATGCATCCCGGAAAGGTCCGTAGAAACTGGAAGCATACTTTGCGGAATAGGCGAGAATACCCGCATGCGTAAATGCATTTTGATCCAGCGCTGTCCTGATCGCACCGATCCGTCCATCCATCATATCGGACGGTGCAACAAAATCCGCTCCCGCCTGAACATGGGAGACTGCCATGCGGGCCAGGACGTCGACAGTCTTGTCGTTTACAATTTGATTGTCTTCCACGATACCATCATGACCATAAATGGAATACGGATCCAGCGCCACATCGGTCATCACCAACATGTCGGGGTCGATGTTTTTGATTTCTTTGATCGTGCGCTGCATCAGGCCGTCCGGATTCACCGCTTCTTTGCCTTCATTATCTTTGAGATCGTCCGAAGCTTTTACGAAAAGTAAGACTGAATTCAATCCAAGATTCTTCAATTCGAGGATCTCTGTCCTCAATTGATCCACGCTCAGACGGTAATACCCCGGCATGGAAGAAATGGCTTCTTTATTCCCTTTTCCTTCCATGAGAAAAAGGGGAACAATAAGATGCTCGGGGGTCAACTTATTTTCTGCCACCAATTCGCGGATAGCAAACGATCCTCGTAATCTTCTGTAGCGCTTTGTCAGATTCATATCAACACCAGTTTCTTGGATTTTTCAATAGGGTTACCAACGCTTCCTCCCTGCTGCCGGCTGCCGGAGCATCGTTGTATTCGAAGCGGGCGCGCGGCGGAAGGCTCATTAAAATACTCTCTGTTCGGCCATTCGATTTCAACCCGAATAGAGTACCGCGATCGTGGATAAGATTAAACTCCACATACCTTCCTCTTCGAATTTCATGCCAGTGTCGTTCTTTCTCCGTGAAAGTCTCCTTCTTCCTGCGTTCAACTATAGGCAGGTAAGCACGGAGAAAGGAATCACCCATCGATTTTGAAAACTGCAGCCAAAATTCAGCATTGCG
>DATHFS010000759.1:0-2400 GCA_035317975.1 Cyclobacteriaceae bacterium
CCATCGTAAAGTAGGATGAATTTGTGTGTTTGATGGTTCCCTTTCTTACGTTCTGTGACTCCACCCGGATGCCAACGATCATGGAGGTTCTGCCGACATAATTGACCGATGCCATCAGGGACACCAATTCCCCCACGTCCACAGGCTGTAAAAACTCTACGCGGTCGACAGAAACGGTGACACAATACGTGCCGGCGTGTTTGGCGGAACAGGCATAGGCCACTTTGTCCATTAATGAGAGCAATATGCCGCCATGGATTTTCCCTCCGAAATTGGCATAGGAAGGGATCATTAATTCGGTTATGGTCGTTTGGGATTGCCGCACGGGCTTCGCCAAGTCAGTCATGATTCTATACTTTTCCAAAAGATAGTCATTAGATTAGTCATTGGTGGTTTGTTATTAATTTGTGTCTCCCCACCAATGACCAATGACTAATGACCAATGACCAGCGATTAGAGTTTCAACTTGCGTGCCACCAGGAGAATTCCCATCACACTCAGTCCGTCAGTTATTTCTCCCTGCAAGACCATGTTCAATGCCTCCCGGAAAGGAAGTTTCCGGATGATCATATCGGCTTCGGTTGGTTCCGGACTTGTCTTCCCTTCGCGAATATCCTCGGCCAGGAAGATAAACCCCACTTCGTCTGAGACGGAATTGGAGAGATGCGTCTTGAGGATTTGAGTCCACTTTTTTGCGCTCAATCCTGTTTCTTCTTTTAACTCCCGCCTGGCCGATTCCAGAATACTCTTTTCGAATGGCCCTCCTCCTTCGGGAATCTCCCACGACCACTCGTTCAACGTATATCGATGCTGGCCGACCAGCCAGGTAGTACCGTTCTCATCCAGCGGAACAATGCCGATGGCCGTGTTTTTAAAGTGAACTTTTCCGTAAATCCCCTTGCCGCCTCCTGGATTGATCACCTGGTGTTCTTCCAGTTTGATCCATGGATTTTCATAAATATCCTCCCTCGACAGCGTTTTCCACAAATTCTTTCCTCTTTTTGTCATAATGATAGCGTGCCTTATGCGTTCTGCGAAAATCCGCGAGATCTGCTGGAAACTCCTCGCAAATTCCGACGCGAAATTCAAAACTATTGAATTCTTTTTTGCAAGGTCTATTTCCATGCTAAGTTTGTATATGCTACGGTCATCTTTTAGCCCGGATCTGGTGGAAGCCGGATGTGATGAGGTAGGCCGGGGCTGCCTTGCCGGGCCGGTGGTGGCGGCCGCCGTTATCCTTCCAAAAAATTACCGGCACGAGCAGCTCAATGATTCCAAGCAACTTACACGGGAAGAACGCGAAAGCCTTCGCATAGACATCCTTCGTGATGCAATCGGTTGGGCTATTGCGGAAGTGGATAATCATGAGATCGATCAGATCAACATTCTGAATGCGTCGTTCAAAGCCATGCACGATGCCCTCGACAATTTAAAACTAAGGCCTGAACTTTTATTAATCGACGGCAACCGTTTTAAGCCCTATGGGGCGATCCGGTTTGAATGTATTATCAAAGGCGATGCTACGTATCTTTCGATTGCCGCTGCGTCGGTCCTGGCCAAAACATATCGTGACGATCTCATGACCAGACTGGCAGAGCAATTTCCCGGCTACGGCTGGGAAACTAACGTGGGGTACGCGACGTTGGAACACCGGGAAGGTATTAGGGGACTTGGGATCACCCCGTATCACCGGAAGTCTTTTCAATTGTTGCCTTCCCAGTTGGAACTTTTTGACGACTAGTCAGGGGATAGGTGATCGGTTATCGGTGATCGGTTATCGGTGGATTCGACCTTAGTATCAAAATCATTGCCACACGTTTAGTAACCTTGCATACTCCACCGATCACCGATCACTGATTACCGACCCCATGTGCCTCATCTTCTTTTCACTCAACACGCACCCCACCTACAAACTCATCATAGCTGCCAACCGCGATGAATTTTACAGTCGCAAAACTGCTCCCGTTGCGTATTGGGAGGATCATCCCGACATCCTGGGTGGACGTGATCTTGAAGCAATGGGTACCTGGATGGCGATGACGAAGGCCGGAAAGATTGCGATGGTGACCAACTACCGCGATCCGAAGAACATCAATCCGAAGGCACCCACGCGGGGAAAACTGGTTTCCGATTATTTGATTCATCCTGTCACTCCCGAACGGTATTTAAAAGACCTGGAACCCCGCGGGAAAGAATACAATGGCTTCAATCTGATCGCAGGTGACCAGGATGAGTTATTTTATTATTCCAACTACGGACAAGGTGTGGTGAAGATTGAAAGTGGATTTCATGGATTAAGTAACCATTTGTTGGATACTCCCTGGCCAAAAGTGACAAGGGTAAAAGATAAATTCGAGTCCCTTCTAAAAGCGCCGAAACTTCAGCCGGGCGCGTTGCTGG
>DATHFS010000760.1:0-5183 GCA_035317975.1 Cyclobacteriaceae bacterium
CATGAAATTTATTGACAGTTCCAATGCCAAAGTGCTGTGCTTCGTCCGCAGTTATGAAAGTCAACGGATCATCGTCGTAGCCAATCTATCACAATTCTCCCAGGCGACGACGTTGAACTTTTCCGGGTTCAACGATTGCGACATAACCGAAGTGTTTAGCCAGAACAAATTCAAGAGCGTGGAAGGGGAGGAGTATGCGATTACGATTGGTCCGTACGGTTATTTCTGGTTTCAGGCCGATGCTTCGGAAAAAAAGGAAGAAGCGATCGGAAGCAGCGAACTGCAGCTTTTCAAAACAGAGGTCTCCTGGGAAAAGGTATTTGCCAACTACCATGAAGTCCGCGTGTTTGAAAGAAAAATTCTACAACCCTTCATGAAAAAATGCAGGTGGTTTGGCGGAAAGGCCAAGATCATCAGCAAAATGGGCATCCACAAAGTGATCCCGCTCCGGGTGGAGGGCGATACTTATTTTCTCACTGTCATCGAAGTGCATTATGTGCAGCGGCTTCCGGATTTGTATTTCCTGCCCCTGGGGTTTGTTCCCGCCGATGCTATTTTTGATAAAGTGGAATACACGGCGCAAAGTGTAGTATGCAGGGCCGAGATTCAAGGCAAGGCGGGATTTATTCTCGACAGCAGTTATGATCGATCCTTTCGCGATTTTCTTTTTGTGAATATGGAGAAGAAGACGCGGGTGAGAGAAAACGATGGCGTCCTGGAGTTTAATTCGAGCGTGTTCGCCAAACTCCATTCCGAAGGGGTTGAATCGAAAATTCTAAAAGCCGATCAGAGCAATACCGCCATTATTTACAATGACCAGTACTTCTTCAAGTTCTACCGGAAGTTAGAAAATGAGATTAACCCCGACCTGGAAATGGTGCGCTTCCTTTCGGAGAATACGAGCTTTCGCCATTCGCCAAAGTATGCAGGGAGTGTAGAGTACCACGACTCGGAAGGCAATACGATGGTGCTGGGGTTACTGCAGCAGAAAGTCGAAAACCAGGGTGACGCATGGAATGTGACCATTGACTCGGTCGGCCGGTTTTACGAAAGAATTCTGACACGCGTAAAGAAAGAAAAACTCCCTAAACTCGTAAACCAGGCTGCTCTCAAATTCGAAGATTCCCCCGAGATCATACAGGAGTTTATTGGAAGGGGATTTTATGAGCGCGTTGTCCGGCTGGGCCAACGTACTGCCGAAATGCACCTGGCCCTGGCGTCCGACACGGCTACCCCTGCCTTTGCACCTGAATATTTTACTGCGAATTACCAACGGTCCCTTTACTCCTCGCTGCGAAAACTCGTGAAAGACCGGTTCAAACTATTGGAGCAATCGATGCCCCGGTTGAATCAGGAAACCCAGGCCCTGGCGCGAACGGTGTTGGTGATGGAGGACCAGGTACTGGAATGTTTCAGTCAGATCTACCAGATCCGGATTCATGCCATGAAGACAAGGATCCATGGTGATTTTCATTTAGGTCAGGTACTGTTCACCGGGAAGGATTTTATCATCATCGATTTTGAAGGTGAACCTGGATTTTCATTTAGCGAGCGAAGATTAAAAAAGCACCCGTTGAAAGATGTGGCGGGGATGATGCGGTCGTTCCACTATGCTGCCTTTGGCAAGATCTTGTTAAATGAAAATTACCGCGAAAAAGACTTGGAGTTTTTGGAGCAATGGGGTGAGCAATGGCAGCATTATATCAGCCGGTTCTATTTGGGCGCTTACCTTGAAAAGATGGGAAAAGAGGCAACGCTTTCTGATGATGAAGAAGTGTTGATACAGACCTATTTAATAGAGAAGGCCATCTATGAACTGGGTTATGAATTGAATGGCCGTCCCGATTGGGTCATTATACCCTTGCGTGGGATTTACTATCTTATGCAGCGGTATTTTCAATCCGTTGAAGAAAGAAAAAAGAAGTGAGTCAGGGTGTTCCAAAAACAATTTTGGCCATGGGTAAAAAGACAACGACAAAAGAAAAGCAAACCGTGCCGGAGAGTTTTAGCCTGCTAACGGACTTTGACGTCCATCTTTTCAAAACCGGCAAGCATTTCAGGCTTTACGAAAAATTAGGTGCACATCGTGCCGAATTTAAGGGACAGGCCGGCACTTATTTTGCTGTGTGGGCACCCAATGCCAGGTCCGTTTCCCTGATCGGCAATTTCAACCAATGGCGCGATGGTCAACACAAGCTTTATCCCCGGTGGGATGAGTCGGGGATATGGGAAGGATTCTTTCCGGGGATCGGGAAAGGAGAGGCCTATAAGTATGCCATCCAGGCCAATTCCGGTGAGTACCTGGAGAAGGCGGACCCGTTTGGGTTTTATGCTGAGATCGCACCGCAGACCGCTTCCATTGTATGGGAAACCGATTATTCATGGAAAGACCAGGGCTGGTTGAGCGATCGGAAAAAACGCACGGGAAAAACGAGGCCGTATTCGGTTTACGAAGTGCACGTTGGAAGTTGGCGACGAAAGCTCGAGGATGGCAACCGCTCTTTGAGTTATAAAGAGATGGCTATCGAACTCGTCGATTATGTTAAACAATTGGGATTCACCCATGTTGAATTCCTGCCCATCATGGAGCATCCGTTCTTTGGTTCATGGGGCTACCAGCTGACAGGCTATTTTGCCCCCACCAGTCGCTTCGGGACCCCGGAGGAATTCATGGAATTGGTGGATGCCTTCCACAAGGAAGACATTGGTGTGATCCTGGACTGGGTACCGTCGCACTTCCCGGGGGATGTTCATGGTCTTTATAAATTTGACGGGACCCACCTGTACGAGCACGCCGATCCCCGCAAAGGCTTCCACCCCGACTGGAGCAGTTATATTTATAATTATGGAAGGCCGGAAGTTCGTTCCTTCCTCATCAGCAATGCTTTATTCTGGCTGGAACGCTATCATATCGATGGCCTGAGGGTCGATGCCGTTGCGTCCATGTTGTATCTGGATTATTCTAGGAAAGCGGGGGAATGGATACCCAATGAATATGGTGGGAATGAAAATATCGAGGCGATCAATTTTCTAAAGGAATTTAACGAAGTAGTCTATGGCGGTTTTCCAGACACGATCACCATTGCCGAAGAATCAACGGCGTGGCCGGGAGTTTCCAAGCCAACGTACCTGGGAGGATTGGGCTTTGGCCAAAAATGGATGATGGGATGGATGCACGATACCCTTCATTATTTTCAAAAGGATTCGGTTCATCGCAAGTATCATCAAAATGATATCACCTTCAGCATGATGTATGTGTTTACGGAAAACTTTATGCTGCCGCTTTCACACGATGAAGTAGTACATGGGAAAGGCTCCCTTTTGGGAAGAATGCCCGGGGATGAATGGAGGAAGTTTGCCAACCTTCGCTTGTTATTCAGCTACATGTATACGCATCCCGGAACCAAATTGGTATTTATGGGTGGTGAATTCGGTCAATCCGCCGAATGGAACCATGACGGCAGCCTCGACTGGCATTTGACTCAACATGATTTTCACCGTGGCGTTCAAACCCTGTTTAAAGCATTGAATGCCCTGTACAAATCGGAGCCCAGTCTATATCAATTTCCTTTTGACCAGCGCGGTTTTGAGTGGGTGGACTATGCCGACCGGGAAAACAGCGTGATGATCTTTATGCGAAAATCGGAAAACCCTGCAGCGTCGCTTATCGTGGTATGTAATTTCACCCCGGAAGCGCGAGCCCACTACCGCATCGGTGTGCCGTTCAGGGGCACGTGGACGGAAATATTCAACTCCGATAATTCAGCGTATGCCGGCAGCGGAGTGATCAATCAGGGTCTTCTTTATACATCACCGGTCAAATATCACGGTAAAGACTATTCTGTCTCCTTAACCTTGCCTCCCCTGGGAATATCCATCCTGAAGTTGCATGAAGAAATGGCTGAGTTTGAAATTGAGTAGGAATACTCATAAAGTAGGTACAACGTAATTAGGCTAATGAATAACCTGGTCATTGGTTATTAGTTATTGGTGGTTTGCCGTCTTCAATGAAACCCCACCTACTAATAACTAATGACCAATGACTAATGACAAAATTAGAATGAATCATGGCAATCCTTGGTAAAAAATACATTTGTATACACGGTCACTTTTACCAACCCCCGCGGGAGAATGCCTGGCTGGAGGTAATCGAAGTCCAGGATTCGGCACACCCGTACCATGATTGGAATGAGCGCATAACGGCCGAATGCTATGCTCCGAATGCGGCATCGAGGATCCTGGATGCCAACCGTGTTATTAAGAATATCATAAACAACTATTCTAAAATCAGTTTCAACTTTGGGCCTACTTTGCTGTCGTGGATGGAGATCAACGCAAAGGAAACGTACCAGGCCATCCTGGAGGCCGATAAGGAGAGTATCGGCTACTTTGGCGGTCATGGGTCTGCTCTGGCACAGGTTTATAATCATATGATTATGCCCCTGGCCAATCGTAAAGACAAGGAGACTCAGGTAGTGTGGGGTATTGCTGATTTTGAATCGCGATTCAAGCGCAAACCCGACGGAATGTGGTTGGCTGAAACGGCGGTTGACTATGAAACGCTGGAGATCCTGGCTGAAAATAATATTCAATTCACGATTCTTGCTCCTCGCCAGGCAAAGTCCATCCGGAAGAACGAAAATGCTGCGTGGGAGGATGTCAATGATAAGACCGTGGACACGCGGAAGGCCTATACCTGTCGCCTTCCATCCGGAAAGAAAATTGTCCTGTTCTTTTACAATGGCGATGTCTCCCAGTCTATTGCCTTCAATGGGTTGTTGAACGATGGAAAGGGCTTTGCCGACAGTTTGCTGGATTCATTTAATGAAAATGATGAAGGGCCTCAATTAGTTCACGTCGCTACCGATGGAGAAACGTATGGCCATCATCACAAGCATGGCGACATGGCACTCGCGTTCTGCCTTGATCGGATTGAAAAGGACAACCAGGCCAATCTGACCAATTATGCTCAATTTCTTTCGCTTTTTCCGGTGACCGATGAAGCTCAGATCATTGAGAACAGTTCGTGGAGTTGTGTGCATGGAGTGGAGCGATGGCGGTCCGATTGCGGCTGTAATTCCGGTGGTCATCCCGGATGGAATCAAAAATGGAGAAAACCGGTCCGGGATGCGCTGGATTGGCTCCGGGAAAAGGTCGGTGTGATTTTCGAACAAGAAGGAGGG
>DATHFS010000761.1:0-3854 GCA_035317975.1 Cyclobacteriaceae bacterium
TTGGCTCCACCGGTTTACGGGTGTGAACTGAAATTGAAAGTTCCAGTTCGTGCTTCAGTTTTTCTACAGTCTCTTCCAGCTCCTGATTTTTAAATTCAAATTGCTTGGCGCGGAACCGCAATGCGTTCACCTCATTTTCCAGCGAATCGCTGGCCGGATGGCTGGCTTCTGTTTCTTTCACGCTGGTTAATTCCCTCTTCAGATCGGAAAGCTCGTGCTTTAAGGCGTCAGCTTTTCGGTTGGCCCGGGCCAGATCTTCCAATCCTGTCTGCTGCACGACACTGAGCTGTTGTTTCGACGATTCCAGCCGCTGAGTCAATTCCCTCTTACTTTCCAGCAGGCTTTTCTTTTCTGTTTCCAATTCTTCCGCCGCTTCCCAAAGGGTTTGCATGGCACTTTCCCGTATAGCCAATCCAATGGCATAGCCGATCAGGCATGCTACCAGGAGCATCAGAAGGATTTCTGCAATGGCCATTAAACGGGGATGGGGACTGAAATAGCGCGTATCCATCGGAATCCCTTTTACTGAAAACATATACCAGATCGCGCTGGCCGTGCACCAAATACCAAATAGGAGTAAGAACCAGTACGTCCGCTTCATGGATGCTTCTTGTGCGTGAAATTTAGTGCTTTTTTAGCGGGGATTAAAAAAAACGAAGGTTCCGTGCAACCCGCGCGCTGGTTCCGGCGTCTCACATACATAACTAACCTATGTATTGATCATATATGTATTCGCCCGAACCACTGAAAGGTACCCTGCAAACCATTCTCCTGAAGGTTTTGAAAGATCATGGCAAGATGTACGGCTATGAAATCACACAACGGGTAAAAGAATTATCGGAAGGGCGGATCCTCCTCACCGAAGGCTCGCTTTACCCCATGCTTCACCGGCTGGAGGCAGAAGGAATGCTTAAAACCGAAACCGTCCTGATGGGCAAGCGCGTTAGAAAATATTACGCCCTGACGGCAGAAGGACGAAGCCTCGTTAAAGAGCGGCTCAATGAATTATTCGATTTTATCAAAACGATCTCAACCGTCTTGCAAGTAAAGATAACGTAGAACCGTGCTGAACGCGCCTCACATTGACTACATCATCAAGGACCTCCATCATCGGGGCATCGTCCTCGACGGTTTCCAGGACGAAGTCATTGACCATGTGTGTTCGGCCGTGGAGGCGGAAGTGAACAAGGGAAAAAATTTTATTGAAGCCTATCGCGAAGTACTGAAGTCCTTCGGCCACACGGCCGGCCTTCGCGAAATGCAAAAGCAAACATTTCAATATGAAAATCAAAGAACAAAGATTATGCTGAAAAATTATCTAACCCTGGCGTTCCGCACATTACGCAAACAACGCTTCTTTACCCTGATCAATATCCTGGGCCTGGCCATTGGCATTGCATCCTGCCTGGTCATTGTCTTGTTTGTAAATAATGAACTGAGTT
This sequence comes from Cyclobacteriaceae bacterium, assembly GCA_035317975.1. Lineage (GTDB taxonomy): Bacteria > Bacteroidota > Bacteroidia > Cytophagales > Cyclobacteriaceae > ELB16-189. The sequence continues at coordinate 1,443 of DATHFS010000761.1, forward strand.
ACGATCGCTTCTATAAGAATGCGAATCGGATTTACCGTGTGAATGGTGAAATCAAATTCGGTGGCAATCATTACAAACTGGCGGTCGCTCCGGCTCCTTTGGCCGATGCTATTCTGAATGACTATCCCGATGTGGAGTCAGCGGTTCGTTTCCGCAGCCGTGGATCTTACCTGGTGAAAAGAAGCGAAAGCGCCGACAACTTCAAGGAGCAAAACGTGATCTGGGCCGACAGTACATTTTTCAAGATCTTTTCGGTTCCCCTTCTGGAGGGAAATCCCGGACGTGCCTTAAAAGAACCCAACACCGTTGCGATCAGCAGAAAAACCTCCGATACGTATTTTCCGAAAGGAGATGCCCTGGGCCAGTCTCTCATCCTGGATAATACATTGAATGTAAAAGTCACAGCCGTCTTTGAGAACATGCCGGAGAATAGTCACATGCATTTTGATATTCTTATCGCCATGTCGGGACTAGACGAAGCGAAGTCCACACAATTCCTGAGTAATAATTTCAATACCTACCTTCTCCTGAAAGACGGGGTCGATGTCCGGACTCTCGAAATGAAGATGACAGGCCTCATTGAAAAATACGTTGGACCGGAGGCAGCAGCCGTTCTGGGAGGCGAATTTACAATTGAAAAATTCCGTGCCTCCGGAAACAAGTTGGAATACACCTTGACACCGTTAACCGATATCCATCTCCATTCGGACTTGACCGCGGAACTGGGGCCCAACGGCGACATCACGTATGTCTATCTCTTCTTTGCCGTTGCTTTCTTTATTCTCGCGATTGCCTGCATTAATTTCATGAACCTTTCTACAGCGCGGTCGGCCAACCGGGCAAAAGAAGTGGGCGTCCGCAAAGTCCTGGGCTCGCTGCGTTCGCATCTGATCCGGCAATTTTTATTGGAGTCTGTTCTATTAAGTCTTTTTTCCTTCTTTTTGGCGCTCATCCTGGCGTTGGGATTCCTGCCTGTATTTAATGACCTCGCCTCGAAAAAACTGGCCCTGCCCTGGAGTGACCCTGCATTTTATGGAATGTTGCTGGCCGCCGCGCTGGTGATCGGTGTCCTCGCCGGCCTCTATCCTTCCTTTTTTCTCTCGGCTTTTAAGCCGGTTAACGTATTGAAAGGAAATGTTTCCCTTGGGATGAAAAGCGGATTCATCCGAAGTTCGCTTGTTGTATTCCAATTTGTTATTTCTATTTTTCTAATCATTGGCACTATTACAATCAACCGGCAACTCGATTACATTCAAAACAAAAAAATAGGTTTTAGAAAAGATCAGGTCCTTGTGGTGAACGATGCGTACGCCCTGCGCGATAAACTCCAGACTTTCAAAAATGAAATAGCGAAGAACAATTTTATCCAAAGCGGTACCATCTCCGGTTTCTTACCCGTGTCAGGCACGTGGCGCAATGACAATACATTTTGGCCGGAAGGAACTCAACCCAATCAGGAGAACATGGTAGGCCTTCAAAATTGGCGCGTGGATGTCGACTACGTAAAGACCCTCGGAATGAAAATCAAATCAGGCAGAGATTTTTCGACGGAATTCCCTTCCGATTCTTCGGCCATTGTCATGAACGAAACAGCCGCGAAACAATTTAATTTTGACAAGGATCCCCTGGGAAAGAAGATCAGCACGTTTAACGGTAGCAAACCGGATGGCACGGCAGATCCGGGGCAAATCCGTTCATGGACAGTGATCGGCATCGTGGAAGATTTTCATTTTGAATCCCTAAAGCAAAACATTTCACCCCTGGCCCTTTTCCTGGGCAAAAGTGATGGCATGGTTTCCTTCCGGTTCGAAGCCAGGAATACGCAGGATGTGATTCAGGCCGTAGAAAAATCCTGGAAAACGCTGGCACCCGGTCAGCCGTTCCAGTATTCATTCCTCGATCAGGATTTCGGAAGAATGTATGCCACCGAACAAAAGCTTGGAGAAATCTTTGCTTTGTTTGCCGGATTGGCCATCGTTATCGCTTGCCTTGGATTATTTGCCCTGACTGCCTTCACAGCCGAACAGCGGACCAAGGAGATTGGAATCCGAAAAGTATTGGGCGCATCCGTCGCCGGTATCATTGTGTTGCTTTCAAAGGAATTTGGCAAACTTATCGTCATCGCTTTTGTCGTTGCTGCTCCTTTAGCCTGGTGGGGGGTTGATTGGTGGCTGAAGAATTATACCTACAAAGTGGAAGTAGGGATCTACGTCTATCTTGCAGCTGGCGGGTTGGCTTTCCTTATTGCATGGTTAACAATGAGTTATCAATCCTTCAGAGCGGCGACAGTGAATCCGGTCGAATCATTGCGAACGGAGTGACCTAATTCGTAACCGGTTGTTCATTAAAATCCCCCCTCAACTGCCGGAATCTTTTACGCGCTTCCGCAGCATATACGCTGCCCGGAAATTT
>DATHFS010000762.1:0-2802 GCA_035317975.1 Cyclobacteriaceae bacterium
TCTTACTTTATGCGCCACCCTGTCATCGGCCAGGTGGATCGCCCCGTCTGCCTGCTCCACCCCATCCACGGTAATGTACCCCTCCTCATCGATCCGGGCCTGGGTTACCTCTATCGAATAGGGGGTTTGCTTATAGCGGTAGGAAATGGTGAATGTTTTCCAGTCTTCGGGTACACAGGGCTCAATCCGTAACCGATCTCCTTCCCGCTTTAATCCAAGGAATGATTCTATAATAAGTTGGTACATCCACCCTGCAGAACCGGTGTACCACGTCCATCCGCCCCGGCCGTTGTGAGGCGATACTCCGTAAACGTCGGCAGCCATTACATACGGTTCTGCCTTATAGATCGAAATCTCCGTATCGGTTTTACCGTGGTTAATGGGATTGATCATTTTTAATAATTCCCAGGTACGCTTTTGATCGCCTAATGCTGCAAACGCCATTACCATCCAGATTGCAGCATGGGTATACTGACCGCCGTTCTCTCGCACCCCTGGTACATACCCCTTTATGTATCCGGGGTCAGAAGCGGAATGATTAAAGGGAGGCTCCAGGAGCTTGACTAAATTCTGGTTCCGATCGATCAGGTGCTGATCGACTGCCGACATGGCCGCAGCGCTCCTGCTCTTTTCCCCCGCGCCCGACAATACGGACCAACTTTGAGAGATCGAATCAATCCGGCATTCATCATTCTGAGAAGACCCCAGGGGGGAACCATCGTCAAAGAAAGCACGAATATACCAGTTGCCGTCCCATGCATTTTTGTTAATGTTCTTCTCTAACAGGTTTGCCTGGTCTTCACATTCCAATGCGAAGGCGTCGTCTTTCTGAAGAATAGCAATTTTGCTAAAGCGCTTCAGCACATCATAAAGAAAAAATCCAAGCCAAACGCTTTCTCCCCGACCCTCAATACCCACCAGGTTCATACCGTCATTCCAGTCACCCGAACCAATCAACGGCAACCCGTGTGCCCCAAAACGAAATGCATGCCGGATAGCCCGTTTGCAGTGATCATATAGATTGCCTTTAGATTCAGAAATGAGAGGAAGGTCATAATACGATTCTTCATGAGAATTTAATCTGCGCCCTTCAATAAAGGGAACAAGTTCATCCAGTATCTTTATGTCACCCGTGTTCGTGATGTACCGGCAGGTAGCAAAGGCCAACCAGATAAAATCGTCGGAACACTGCGTCCTGACCCCGCGTCCCAAGGGAGGATGCCACCAATGTTGCACATCTCCTTCGGGAAACTGCCGTGAAGCCGCCAGCAGGATCTGCTGCTGGGTGAGCTGGGGTTCGACGTGAAGCAAGGCGATAACGTCTTGAAGCTGATCGCGAAATCCAAAGGCACCCCCCGATTGGTAAAATCCGGTACGGCCCCACAGCCGGCAGGATAATACCTGGTAGATCAGCCACCCGTTTGCAAGAATATTCAACGACGGATCCGGCGTTTCAATTTGAACGGATCCGAGTGTGGTCTGCCAAAATGCACGTATTTTTTCCAACGATCGCAGTGCAGCTTCGCTCCCGCGGAAGTGACGAATCGTTCCAATCGTATTTTGAATACCTTTTCCCGTTCCCATCCGGAAAATAATTTCCCGCTCCTGACTGTTTTCCAATTCGAAAGGAACCTGTATGGCGGCGCATGGATCAAGCCCGGCACCGCTCTTACCCGATAATCGCAAGCGATGGATCGCGTCGGGATTTCGGACTGTTCCATTGCGGCCTAGAAATTCGGCGCGATCTGTTGTGTACGTATACATGGCGTCATCGACATCAAAAAACGCAACCTGGTCCTGGAATTCTGTGTTATACGGGTTCTTTGCAATCAGGGCGCCCGTATTTGAATCAAGTTCGGAAACGATATGCATGGCCGACTTGGGCCGCTGACTTCCCAACACCCATTCTACATACCCGGTTGCAGAAAGCTTGCGTACACGGCCAGACCGGTTTTGAATTTTCAAGACAACAAACTTAATGCTCGCCTCCAGGTCCACATACACCCATGCTTCCGAGACAATACCATCCTCGCTGTGCTCGAAAACACTATACCCAAATCCATGTCGCGTCACGTAGGGTGACTTCCCCCGTACCGGCAATGGCATAGGCGACCAGAACTGTCCTGTTTCTTCATCCCGGAGATAGTATGTTTCTCCGCTGCTGTCGGTAACCGGGTCGTTGTCCCAGGGCGTAAGCCTGAATTCATGAGCGTTTTCCGCCCAGGTGTAAGAGGATCCGCTTTCGGATACGATCGTACCAAAATTCCGGTTGGCCATTACATTTATCCAGGGAAGTGGAGTGGAGCGCTTGCCCCCCGTGGTAATGACATATTCCCGTCCGTCAGCGCTGAAACCTCCCAGCCCGTTATAAAACTGAAGGCCTTCCGGCGTTACTACTTTGTCCCGTGATGGATGAAACGGGGAGACGGGGATAGTTGGAATACCGGGTCTTGATTTTGGACGTTTATTCACCTGGTCAACCAAATTTCCGCGCGTATCGGAAATGATTACCCGGGCTACTGTTTGAAGCAGGGTACGATCTTCGGCAGAGAGCTGGTCAGCCGATCGCACAAAAATTCCGCCTTGCTTGTTTGCAACGTTGAGGGTAAAGCCTGTCATCACCAGCCCCTGAATCTGGTCTTGCAGGAGCTGCCGGTAGCTGCTGTAGTCTTCATTTAAAATAACCAGGTCGGTCATCAGGCCCTTCAATTGCCAAAAGGCTCTGGCTTGCATCAGTTGCTTCACCAGGGTAATGTTTGAAGTGTCTGATATTTGCAACAGTACAATGGGCAAGTCGCCGGA
>DATHFS010000763.1:0-2902 GCA_035317975.1 Cyclobacteriaceae bacterium
AACCTCCTTCAATGGCGAATCTCTTAGTCAAGTATATAACCTTTGGTCAAATTTGACGCCAGGATCGTCATTTGGCTTCTCCTATAATTCAAACGGATCGGTTAATTTTGTATCAGATGGTTTTGCAACTGCTTCAGCAGCCGGCTACTCAGGGGATGTCTCGATTGAACTTAACGGTAGCACATTTGTAGGGGATGTTTCCAGTCAAGGAGACTATTTTGGCTCTGGAAATAAGATTACTGGAGATTATGCTTTTGTAAAAACGGGGAATGGTTGGACTGGTGAAGTAACTGGCCTTGGGGTTGCGGCAAGAAATTCTAAGACTAATCAAATTCTTAATGCGGAGTTTGGCCCTCTTTGCATAACGATAAAACCAATTGGTCCTAACACGCAACAAGGCGCATCTGACGCATTTGTCCAATCCTGGAATGCAATGACCGATCGGTTGGAGAATTGGTTGGATGCTCAAGGGGATAGGCCTGTAACGAATCTTCAATTGCAGAATCAGGCCATGTCGCTTTTTAATACCGAGTTGAACATGAACGCACTCTATAGTTCAACTTCATTGGGTCCTTGTAGTGGCAATGTTCCGGTAACGCAAGCAACTTATTCATGGTGGGACAGTTTATTCAAATAAGTATTGAGTTATGGAAAAAGAATTATACCAGAAGTTGGTTAACGCCATTTCCGGTTATTACCCAATTACGAACACTGAGAGTAATCAGATAAGAGAAATAGTTTCAGATAAGATAAACCATCTCGAAGACCCTTCAGTTTTTAAATCTTTGTGCAAGGATTTTGAAGAAATGGGAAAAGTGGAAGATTTCTCCTACACGCAATTTCCCAATCGGAAATTTTACTTGGAAGAGATTGAAGATGTTGGGAATTACAGGACTTACAAAAATTTTGCAGTATGCATCTCGATGCTTTGTCCATACTACACTTTCTTTTATGAGTTCCAATTCAGATTAAAAACGACTTACGGTTTTCTGGGGTTATCTCGAATTTGTTTTTTGAACGATGAAAAGTTCAGTCTGATACGCAGGGATCTGGACATAAAAAAAATTGACACAATGATAAAAGTGAGATTTCCTCATCATTCTTATGTGGATCATTATGCACTTTTAGCGAATGAGGTTGATAAGGGTCTGCCCTTTGGGGAATTTGAAACTGGAAAGAAGGGGTTTAGCATTTTCAGATACTTGTTCGACAACGTTACCTTTGACAAGTATTTTTATTAAGGTGAATAAATGGGTCCGTAACATTGAGATAAAGGGGAATTTTAAAGTCTTGATAAAGTAAACCACTACTGAAACAAGAGGAGCCCCGAGTGGTTTACGTATTACTGCAGAATAGCTCGTGTGACTGTAGCAAACAATTCTGAAAAGAACAATATGAAATGACTTTAAGAAAGACGATACAATTCGTGTGTAGTTATTTCCCTTTAATAATAGGATTTACCAATCCCATTTTAGGCCAATCCAACCGTAATTCCGTGCAGCACAAAATGGATAATGTCTTCTCGGGTAAAATGCATGGTATTGATTCAGTCCAAACCCGCATCATCAACAAGGTCGACAGCATTGCGAACCTCCCTTCAAGAGTTACCCATTTCTCCGATAGCTTGAAGCCAGCGCTTTCCAAGTACAACCGCAAATTGGATTCTATCAAAGGGAAACTGAAGCATCGGATTGATAGCCTCCAAACACTAAACCTCCCCACCAGCCAATACACTCACTTGCTGGATAGCGTTGAACGGGCCGGACCACTGAACGATGTAAAGCAAGCAGAAGGGAGGCTTGCATCTCTGGAGCGAAAAGCCAACGAACCCGTCACAAAACTCAATGCCGAAATTGGCAAAATAGAAAGCAAGATCAACCGGAAACTGAACCTTATTAACAAGGAAGCAGGATCGGGTGCCAACCTTCCGGCAAGCGTCAACTTGCCTGGTGCAAATAGTCTGCCCACTATTCCGTCTGGGGGAATCAACCCCGACGTTGTCGGGGTCAACCCGCCTATTCCCAACCCAAGTCTCAACCTGCCCCAAGGCGCTCTCCCCAATTCCTCCAATCCCCTGAACGGCGTCAATGGATTGGGTAACAACAATCTCGCCGGAAACCTTGGAAAAGAAACAAACGAATTGAAGAACCTTTCTAATGCCCCACAGAAAGAACTCAGCCAATTAAAAAACGCCGGTGAATTAGGACGGGCTGGAAAAGAACTTACGCAGGTAAATCAAATCTCCAGCCAGGCAAAAGGCTACTCGAAGGATTTGAAGAACCTCTCCAAGGGCAACCTGGATAGTGTCAAGCAATTCAATCAAGCCCTGGAGAAGAAGGTCATGCAGAATGGAGAGATGAAACAGTTTCAATCCGAAGTAAAAGGGCTGGATCAATACAAAGCGATGGCCGCCAAAGGCAATGACGCCAAAGCAATGGAAAAACTTGCCGCCGAACAAGCCAAACAACAAGCCGTCAATCACTTTGCCGGGAAGGAAAAAGAGCTGCAAAGCGCCATGTCCCTGATCAGTAAGTACAAACAAAAATATTCCAGCCTGGCCAGCATCCACGACATCCCAAAACGCGCCCGCAATACCATGCACGGCAAGCCGCTGATCGAACGCCTCGTGCCGGGGATAAACCTGCAAGTCCAGAAGAAAAGTACGCTGCTCATCGATTTGAACCCACAGATTGGCTATCGTTTCAATGGCAGGCTGACGGTCGGTGCGGGCTGGAATGAACGGGTTGGATTTCATCATTATACTCACCTCAGCCACAAAGACCGGATCTTTGGTCCGAGAACATTTGCCGAGTTCAAATTCACTAAAGGCTTCGCCCTCCGCGGTGAAATCGAAACGATGAACACCTTCGTTCCGCCATTGATCACGGCTAGCACTCCCGAT
>DATHFS010000764.1:0-4443 GCA_035317975.1 Cyclobacteriaceae bacterium
CTGCTACGTACCAGCGACCTCCGGACCACGTCACCATGATTTTACCGATCCTGATATTCCCTTTTGAATCTGTACAGCCCGGCGCAGCCCCGAAATCGATGGTCACTTTGCCAGATACTCTGTTGCTTGCCGAATCGAACGTCAGGGTAGCACATTTAAACCGATCATCGTCACCAGCCGCAATTCTGCCCGCAGGGGTATCCGCTTTAATGAGGGCATTGGTCGCCATGTCGTCGGTTTCACTGGTTTGGGAAGAAACAGCAGATTCGTTACTGGCGGTCTGCGCTACTTCGCCGGCAATGGGGTCCGCTGTCTTGGTACAGGAAATCACAAACACCGAAATGGTAAAAAGGAACAGCGCTGCCAACATTCGAAGCGATTTTTCTTTTGTTTTCATGGTTTAAAATTTGGTTCGTCCGTTTGACCGGATTTTACTGTAAAGGTTTAAAAGTGTACTTAAAATAATTAGTTCATTATTAGCGTAATCATTAATTGTATTGCGATTAATATAGTAACCGGTTCCTTTCCTGAGGCCTGATTTTTTACTTGCTTTGTTGGTTAGAGTGCAATTAGACTCAATTGTAACACGACAAAGAAAATTTATTAAAACCATGCAATTCCGTCATCACAGTCGAATTTCCTGCATCCTCGCTGTTTCGGCGCTTTTTTGGGTCGGTTTGTTCTCCCCTGCGGATTCCAGGGCCCAGCTCAGGATTGCGAAGCTCAAATACAATGGTGGTGGGGACTGGTATGCAAATAAGACCGCCTTGCCCAATCTGGTCAAATTTTGCAACAAAGAACTGGGCATGAACCTTGTACAAGATGAAGATGTCGTAGAAGTGGGTAGTTCGGATCTCTTCCTGTACCCTTATATATATATGACAGGGCACGGGAATATTACATTAACACCTGCCGAGGCCCAAAATCTGAGAAATTATCTCATTGGCGGGGGCTTCCTGCATATCGATGACAATTACGGGTTGGACAAATTCATCCGGATTGAATTAAGGAAGGTTTTTCCGGAACTGGAATTGGTGGAATTGCCTTTTGATCACCCTATCTATCACCAGAAGTTTGAATTTGCGAAAGGATTGCCCAAAGTTCACGAGCACGACGGCAAACCCGCCCAGGGTTTCGGCCTGATCTACGAAGGCCGGCTTGTCGTCTTTTATTCCTATGAGTGCGACCTGGGAAATGGCTGGGAAGACCCGCGAATTTACAACGACCCGGAGGCCAAGCGGCAGGAGGCGCTTAAAATGGGGGCGAATTTGATAGCGTATTCCCTTACATCCAACTAGGGATCAGAATTTGCAGAATTTTAGAATTTCAGAATTGTTGTTCTTTGTGACCTTTCCCTCAATACTAAGCTTCAACGACTCAAGGGTATTTCCATTCATCCTTGTTGATCCTTATCGAATAGGTGCGAATTCACAATCATTTCCGCATTGACAATTGGTGAACAAAAATATTTTTTCAATTTGTTTTGCATTGAATAACTACTTTATTAGTTTTATACCTAATTAGATAGTTCAACGAAGGGATGGCTACAAAAGGTCATCTAAAAAAGGAGTATGGACTTTCCATATCACCGTACTCAATTCTAAATTTTAAATTATTTAGCGTGAAAGAATTAACGAAGGCCGAAGACGAAATTATGCAGATCCTCTGGAAACTTGGAAAAGGATTTGTAAAAGATGTCATCGAAGAAATGCCCATCCCTAAACCTGCATACAATACGGTATCTACGATCATCCGCATTCTGGAAAAGAAAGGGTTTGTGGGGTACAAGGCCTATGGCAAGACCCACGAATACTATCCGCTCGTCCCCAAGGACCGGTATAGCAAGTTCTATCTCAACAATTTTTTGAAAGGCTACTTTAATGGATCCTTTCAAAACCTGGTATCGTTTTTTGCCGAGGACGGCAAGATGGATGTCCGGGATATCGATTCATTATTGAAACAATTGGAAGAACTTAAAAAACAAAAACCATGAGCACGCTCATCAACTATTTTGTTGAAGCCAACCTCGGCCTGCTCCTTTTCGCCGTGATCTATTGGCTCTTTCTGCGAAATGAAAATCAATTCTCCTTCAACCGCGCTTTCTTACTGGCAGGTATCCTCTTTTCATTGCTTTTCCCATTGTGGCACTTTAATTCACCTTCCGGGGCAAAAATGATTCCTTCCGTCAGTGAGGTGATGCCATCGTACTGGCTTCCGGAAGTCATTGTCCGGCCAAACGATCAGGGAAGCCTGTCTCCCGCGATGGCCACGGTGCCTGTCTGGCCCATTTTGGAGTGGGTATACACTATTGTTGCCCTTGGCTTTACTGTTCTATTTGTCATTCGGCTTATCAAGATTGGTAAGCTCTTCCTGGCGTCAAGAAAATACCGATGGAATACCTGCCTCGTTGCCGAATCAGAAGAAAGGCAGCCTACTTTTTCGTTCTTCAACTTTATTTTCATTGGACAAGCAAACCAATTGACCCCGGACGAAAAACAAGAAGTGATGGTCCACGAGTGGATACATGTCCGGAAGTTGCACTCCTTCGATATCATTCTGATCAACCTCTTGGCGATTGGCTTCTGGTTCAACCCGGTTGTCCGGATGTATAGAAAAACACTCGTCCAGCTTCATGAGTTCGAAACCGATGCGCGCTCGGTGGAAAATCATGATGCGGACTCGTACTGCCGTTTGCTGGCGAAGGTGGCGCTGGAATCAACCGGCATTTTTCTTGTCAACCACTTCAATCATTCCTTAACACTTAAACGAATTACCATGATGCAAACCATGAAAAAGAAAATTCAGCTCTGGAAGTTGATCGTATTAAGCGCGACCGTTCCATTGCTTTTCCTCGCCGTTGCCTGCCAGGAACAGGTGATCAGTGATCTGCAGGACGTGAGCAAGAATTCCGCTGCGGCGGGGCTTCTGCCGTTGGAGGTCAAGAAACAGTTGGACGTTCTCCAGAAAAATAATCCGTCGCACGAATACATTGTCATTCAAATGAATGAAGAGGGCAAGAAGACATTGGATAAGTTGCAATTTGAAAACGCGCAAACCGGCACCCTATACCCTTCCATGACATTAATAAATACGGACAAGAATTCCGATGGTGGAGGCTTCACCTATGTCATCCTTGAGAAAGGTAGCCAAACCAGCAGAATAGCCGACGCAACGGGCCGGTTCGACAAGGCTTATACCATGGTCGATGATATGCCGGAATATGTTGGAGGGATTGATTCCCTCATGGCATTCATACAAAAGAAGATGAAATACCCTGGTGATGCGAGAAAAAAGGGGATTGAGGGGCGGGTGTTCGTTTCTTTTGTAGTTACCAAGGAGGGGGACGTCGTTGATCCGGCCATTGCAAAAGGTGTTGCTGCGGAAATTGACAAAGAAGCGCTGTCTGTAGTCTCGAGCTTTCCAAAATGGATACCCGGCCGGCAACACGGCGAGGCTGTGGACGTGAAGTTTGTCCTTCCTATTAACTTCAAGATTAACAACTAAATTTCACCGCAGGAGGTGCAGAGGCGCTAAGGTTACGCAGCAATTCGAAGAACAGGTGGCCAATTTTTCACTTGCCATGAGGAGGACTGTACTTACAGTTCTTCTCATCGTTATGATGAGGTGTGATCACTCTACTGAACAAGTCGAAAACGATGATGTCGCTGTGGCAAGTTGGTGGTTCCTATCAGAAGATTCCTCGCTGCCAATTGCGCACGCTTTGGAAAGCCAGCAGTGCTCGGAACGCCAAAGGTGGCAAAGGGGGACGGCTCAGCTCAAAGGGTTGTCCTGGCACCTCGAGGAAGGAGGCCCGAGGAACGAGGGCCGACTCACGAGGGGATTCCTCGCTGCTAATTGCGCACGATTTGGAAAGCCGGCAGTGCTCGGAACGCCATGGGCGGCAGGTGGCGCCTCAGCTCAAAGGTTGCCCTGGCACCCCGGGGAAGGAGGCGCTGAGGTGCGAATACAAAACAGGAAGTAGATTCCAAAAGTCAGACCCGATCAACCTAATCACATAAATCAAAAGAATCATAGTTCAGACAACTAATTTAACACCTCCTCCAACTTCTTCTCCAACGCCGCCCCGCGAAGGTTCTTCGCAATAATGACTCCTTTTTTGTCCAGCAAAATAGAAAATGGAATCGAGCCGATGTTATAGGTCCTGGCAGCTCGCGAATCAAAATAGCTCAGATCGGAAACCTGAGTCCAGACCAGGCCGTCCTCTTGAATAGCTTGCTCCCAATCTTGTTTTGTACGGTCGAGCGACACGCCATACACTTCAAAGCCTTTGCTTTTGAAGCGATGGTAGGCCTTCACCACGTTGGGGTTTTCCCTCCGGCAGGGGCCGCACCATTTCGCCCAGAAGTCTACCAACACATATTTTCCGCGCAGGGAAGATAGCTTGATCGTATCGCCCTTGGGGTTGGGCAACGCAATCTCCGG
>DATHFS010000765.1:0-2089 GCA_035317975.1 Cyclobacteriaceae bacterium
GGCCTATGTATTTGGTAAAATAGATATCCGTACTTTTCATGTACAGCACCGCGATAAAGCCGTCAAGGCCCTCCCGGTGGATCTTCTTGCTCCGGGTTGCCGGGGAGGGATGCGACTCGATGATCAAAACATTTTCATGATCGCAGGCTTGTGGAGTATGCGCCTTCACATAGCTTTCAATCAGGTCAACGTCTTCCTTCGAAACGTTGAGCGCTTTTCCAATGGATTGGGAAAGCAGCTCCTCCCGCGGCGAAATCGTTCCGTCAGCCAGAATGATGGTCATCAATTCCAGGATGATCACGGCTTTCTGTTTCTGAACAACTTCCTGGTTGATCTCGGAACAAATGAGGGCGATGGTCTCCCGTTCGAACGCCTCCGACTCTTTTCCGGAATAGCCACTGCTATAATCATCAAATAGCTCCAGGTGGCTCGCAATGGCTTTTTGATTCAGGTGATCGGCCAGGAACGCCTGGATATGATCGCGTTCCTGCTGGGTTACCTGGTCTTCCTTTGCTACCAAGGCGAAAAGCCTCATGATGGCTTTCAATACGGGCTCACTCATGGAACAGGATGGTTATGGGATTTCTTAAAGTTACTAAAGATGACCAATTGAATCTTCATAAAAAAGGGGACCGGCGAAATCGCCAATCCCCTTTTTATGTTTAGAATTTAAATCCTATACTCTAAATCAATCAACGATTGAAGTTCTCAACTTGGCAACAATTTTAGTGATTTCCTCGAGGTTCTTGTCCGACAGGACCAGGGTAGCCGTCTTGTTGTTCTTGATTTGCTCCTCGATATTGAGTGCGCGGTAGCCGGCCTCCAGCGCATGCAAGTCGGTGACAATTCCTGCCACAGGCTCGGATTGGTCTATGGTGCTGAGCATTCTGACAAGTTCCCCGACTGACTTTTTCTGCTCCAGGATCACGCGCATCAATGGGGTGAGGATCAGGTTCCGCTGGTCATCCGGTAATAAATTCTTAGGATAAGTTTTGATCACCCCGGTGGAGATGTAAAGTCCTTCAACGAACCCCCCGGTAATGATCATGGCGGCCAGCTTACTCCGGTTGTCGTCGCGCAAATACGAACTGGTCTTTTGTACCGAACGGTCGATCAACGTAGCCAGTGAATCTTTGTTGGAAATATTGGCTTCAAATTTATTCAGCATATCGACATCGAATGAGCCAATGACGCCCAGGTTATCGCCCAACGTCTTCACGACATTGAGGTAGTCAATAGCTTCCTGCGTCTTGTCATACGAGCTCAGGTAGCCGATGTCCGTGGCATATACGCCCAGGTTCAAGGCAGCTTTGTCATTGCGGGCGAGATAGCTATCGGCTTTCTTACGATTATTCAGCAGACTCTGGTTGAACTCTGCCCCGGACGCCTGAAGGAGATAGGGTATTTCATGAGGGGAAGGAATATCATAGACCAAATCCTGAATCTGGTCAACAATAGGTTTCCCGGCCTCGTCAAATTCTTTCGATTTACTGTCATCTTTGGTCGAAGGGCCGCATGACCCCAAGGCAAGGACCCCAAGTAGGGTTACTACATACGTACTCCGTCGGGTAAGTTTCATGGATTTTAGGTTTGTGACTCCAATTTTAGCATATTTTTTTCACTTCCGGCGGGGCGTTCCGAAACTTTATTTTTTCAATAAAGAGATATCTCCCGCAGATCACGCAGATTTACGCTGATAATCTTATCAAATCAGCAGTGAGGTATCAAGTGCTGTTACCTGAGACCAGTGGCAAAGCGTGTTTAGTTTTACGAGATGAAAAATATTTTCCCTGATCATATTGTTCTTCACCTGCATTTCTGCGTAAATCCGCGAGATCTGCGGGAGACGTATTCTGCGATGATCATATTTGTTCTTCACCCGCATTTCTGCGTAAATCCGCGAGATCTGCGGGAGATATATTCTGCGATGATCATATTGTTCTTCACCAGCATTTCTGCGTAAATCCGCGAGATCTGCGGGAGACTGTTTTCTGCGACATCTATTTTGTGTATTACTCTTCAAATCCCTAACATTGCACTGATTTTTAGTACCTCCTGTGGGGCCCTTAGCTCAGATGGTTAGAGCAAC
>DATHFS010000766.1:0-6192 GCA_035317975.1 Cyclobacteriaceae bacterium
TGTTGGAATATTCGATTTTGGCGAACGATGACAGAGGGACCTGGCGGACCTGACCACCCATCGTCATATCACGGAAGGTGATCGGTAGGTTCATCAGGGTGTTGATATCATTGCGCTGATCCTCCCGGATCCTCAACTGAATCGGATAGTCATCGTTCTCATCACGGAAGCGGGAAACTTCAAGTCCATAAATTGCAGTGCGCAAGGTGCCGCCGATCGTCGCGGTGGAAATTCCTTCGCGGTTGGCTTTCTCCCGGTCGATGTTGATGACGATCTCGGGCTTGTCGCTTTGAAAGTCGGACTTCAATTCCTCCACCCCCGGGATCTGCAGGGAGTCCAGGTATTTTTTAGCACTGGAGGAAGCGGCAACGAGCGCTTCGAAGTTTTCAGATGAAATCTCGATGCTGATCGGCTTTCCGGTCGGAGGGCCGCCCTGTTCCTGGTCAACCGCTACATTGCCACCTTTGATACCTTTTACGGCCTCCCGGATCTTATCAAGATAGACGGAGGTTGACTTTCCTTCGCGCTGCGCAAACGGCACAAAGGCAACCGTGACTTTGCCCAGGTGCGGGCTCGACTGTGCGCCCCCTTCGAATGGATTTTCACTGGCTCCTTTTGCCACATTCACGATCACCGATTTTACCACCGGGTTGGGTGCTCCTACAACCTTGTTGACCCTTTCCTCTACAATATGGGTAATGGAGTCGGTAACGCGCTGGTCTGTGCCAATAGGCATGGAGATATAAGCAAATATGAAATTAGGATCGCCCTTGGGAAAGAATACAACGGGCGGTTTACGAATCGCTGTAAAAACAATGGAGAAAAAGAAAAGGAATATGACGGTTCCAATTACCAACGCCGGTCGCCAGGTTTGCAGACACCAGTTAAGCAATTTCATATAACTTGTTTGAACGCGGGGCCATAAGTTCGTCTGAAAGGCGCTGATGAGCTGCTCCAGAACAAAACGGTACAACGAGTAGACACCGAAAATAAATAGGGTGAAGTTGCCCATTCCTACAGAGCCCGTGATATAGAATACAAGAGCCATTCCTGCAAAAATGGTCGCGGAGATCTTGTAGCCCTTCGTGAATTTCTTGCGGTCATGGTCGTGGTCATGCGGTGTCATGAAGTCAGCCGCGAATACCGGGTTCATGATATAAGCAACCACCAGGGAAGCCAGCAGGGCGATGATCAATGTAGCGGGCAGGAAGTACATGAAGTTACCGATCACACCGGGCCAGAATAGCAGGGGAACGAAAGGAGCCAGCACGACCAGTGTGCCCGAGAGGACAGGCATGAATACTTCGCCCGCCGCAATCTTAGCCGCTTTGCGAATCGGCACTTTCCCATTGTCGAAAACACGGTGCGTATTTTCGATCACCACGATGGCATCGTCCACCACAATTCCAAGTGCCAACAGGAAGGAGAAAAGCGTCATCAGGTTCAAGCTGAAGCCCATCGTAGGGAATACCAGGAAGGCGATAAAACTGGAAATCGGCACCGACAATCCCACAAAGATCGCGTTTGTTGCGCCCATGAAGAACATCAGGATGATCGTAACCAAAACGAACCCGATGATGATCGTGTTGATCAAATCATGAAGCGTGATCCTGGTATTGTCCGATTGGTCGGCAGTGATGGTCACTTTTAGTCCCTTGGGAAGAACATTGTCTTCAAATTCTTTAACGATTCCATTGATCTTATCGGAAGCATGTATAAGATTTTCGCCGCTTCGCTTTACAACGTTCAGGGTAACGACGTTCTTCGAATCGAGACGGGCAAAACTTTCCTGTTCTTTATGAGAGTCGATAACGTCGGCAACATCCTTAAGGTAGAGTTTGCCGCCCTTGATCGAACCAATTACCGTATTGGCGATTTGATCGGCATTGAGATACTCCCCATTCACGCTCAACGATCTCTTCATACCGTCGACCGAAAGTTGCCCACCGGAGATGATCCGGTTCTCGAATCCGATCGCACTGGAAATGTCATCCAGGCTCACGCCGGCCAACGACGTCTTAAACATATCGACGTTGATCTGAATTTCGCGGTCGAGAGCCCCGATGATATCCACCCGGCGGATCTCGCTCAGTGTTTCGATGCGATCCTGCATTTGATCGGCATACTTCTTCAGTGTTTGTAAATCGTAATCTCCCGACAGGTTGACATTCATGATCGGAACTTCGGAAATGTCAATATCCTGAATCGTCGGGTCATCCGGCAGATCGGTGGGGAGATCGGGCTTTGCCTTATCGACCGCCTCCTTTACTTCGCGCTTGGCTTCCTTTACGTCAACGTCGGTCTGGAATTCAATAATTACGTTGGAAAAATCCTGGACCGAGTTGCTGGTGATCTTGCTTACGCCGGCGATCGACTTAACTTGCTTTTCAATCTGTTTGGTAATCAGGTTCTCCACATCTTCCGGCGCTGCACCGGGATAAAGTGTGGCCACGTAAATTTGTGGGAAAACCACTTCGGGAAAATTCTCTTTCGGAAGGCTGTTATAGGTAGACATGCCTGCCAAACAGATGATGGCGGTTGCTACGTAGATGACAACCTTATTGTCAATGGACCAGCTGGTCGGCTTAAATTCTTTTTCTGTGTCTTTCATGGGACTATATTTTGATTAATTCGCCATCATTCAAACCCTGATATCCCACGGTGATGACCTGGTCGCCGGGCTTCAAGCCGGATTTGATCTCGGCTTTGTTGTCATACACACCCACTACTTCAACCACATTGCGATGCGCCACCGCGATCTTGCCGGAAGTATCAGCGGTGTATACTACTTTTGTCCCATTAATGTCCTGGACTACGTTGACCGGAACCACCAGTGCATTGTTGGAGGATTCAAAGACGATCCGTAGGACAGTTGACATATTGGGACGCAGGTCGGCGGACGAAGGAAGTCTTACTTCCACGACAAAGGAGCGGGACAGGGCGTTTATATTCCTGCCTACAAAGCTCACCGTCGCATCAATATCTTTCTTCAGGTCAGCAATGGTCACGATCGTACGGTTTCCTTTTTTGATCTGGGAAACGTAGGCTTCCGATACATTGGCTTTCACTTTGAGATCCTGGTTATTGACGACTCTTGCTGCCGGCATACCGGGAGCAATGTTCTGTCCGACGCGAAGGGTCACTTCATCCACGATACCGTTGATGGGTGATTTGATCCGGGTCATGTCGTTTTGCTCGTTCATGGAGGCCAACCGGCGCTCGAGATTTTCCCTGTTGTTCTTGGCTTGTAGATATTGAACTTCCGTACCGATCTTCTGGTCCCACAAGTTCTTTTGGCGCTCGAATACCGTATTGGCCAATTCAAGAGAGGACTTCAACTCCTCAATACCGCGCTGGATAAGGGAATTGTCAACCTGCCCCAGGATTTGGCCCCTGGAAACCACCTCTCCCTCCACAACGAATACCTGCGTTACGATGCCGGCCGTTTTGGAACTCACCTGGATATTCTCGATCGATTCAATGGAGCCCTGGGTTTGGACATAATGGTCAAACTTACCTTGCTTCAGCGATACGATGGCAACGTCCTTTGTTTTTACAGGATCCGGGCCCGACTCGGCAGAAATTTCCGATTGCAGTTTTTGTATCTGCTGGTTCAGCTTCGCTGCATCGCTTTTCAAATTTTCAAGTTGGGTCTTCTTATCGGGAGAGGCAGCACTGCAGGCGGCCAGAAGTGCTGCAGTTATAAGCACAAGGAACAAGGAATGCATTTTATTTGATTTCATGGGTGTGGAGTTTTTCTGTTTGATATAAATTATTGAGGTACTGAATTGGGTACTATTTTTCCAAATGCTTTGTCCATGTCGACCTTTGCGATCATGGCGTCATACAAGGCATTGTAATAGTTGGTTTGCGCGGTCCGCAAGCTGTTTTCAGCATCGACGACCTCAAGATTGGAACCAACGCCTTGTTCGTATTTCACTTTTGTCACATGCGCTACCCTTCCCGCCAGATCCATATTCGCCTGTTGCACGCTCAACGATTTCAAAGCGTTTTCAAAATTGATGCAGGATTGCTTGACATCGAGATCAACTCCATTTTTAAGGCTTTGGTAGCCGTTCATTATTTTCAGCAGGTTGAGTTTTTCCTGTTGAACCTGGTAATGACGCTGCCCGCCGGAAAAAATGGGGATATTCAGGCTTAATCCGATCTGTGAAAAGTTGTACCATTTGTCGGGTCCAAGGCCACTGCCATCGCTAAACTGACTGTTCGTTCTGAAAAGGCCTGGAACATTAGGCGACTGCGTCGAATAACCCAGCGTTCCAAAAGCACTCATGGTGGGCATGCCGCTGGCGAACTTATTCCTGACGTTCAACTCCTGCAACTTCCGGTTAGCTTCGAGAACCTGATAGTCAGGCCGTATCCGATAATCCCAGTTCTGCTTGTAGGCCTCTACGTTCGCCTCTACACGGACGTCCTGTATATTGCCCTCCACACGTAAAGGGCGCTCCATAGGGTAGTTCATTTGAAACTTGAGTAATTCCAGGCCCAGTTCATTGAGGTTTAAAAATTTATCTCGTTCAGCAGTGAGGTTATTAAGACTGACCTGGATGCGGTCAACATCGATGCTTTCTGCTAAACCGTTTTCATTCAACGCTTTTGTATTCTTCAGCAAAGAATCAACCCGGGAGATGTTGTTGGTAAAAAGACCGGTCCGCTCCTTATTAATAATCACTGCATAATAAGCCTTGGATACCTGAACAATGATCTGTTCTTTCGTTGCGTTGGCATTGCGAAAGGCAAGTTCCTTGTAGGTTTTGGATGCCTTTAATCCGACAAGGTAAGACCCGTTGAAAATCATTTGGTTCGCTGTTACACTCGCTGTGCCGGCTGACCGCAACTGAAAGAAATTCTGGGCCCCGACTACATCTCCATATTGGAGACCTTTTTGAGCAGCAACATCAGCAGGAATAAAAGAAACTCCTTTAGTCGGATCGGTGTACGTTGTAAAAAACCGTTGGAGCTTCGGGTTGTGGATAACCGAACCTGTTGCAGAAATCTGAGGAAGTCCGATACCAACCGTTTCCTTGACTTTAGCCGCCGCAATTTGCTGATCCAGTGCGGCGTTCTGGCCGTTGATGGAGTGTTGAAGAGCAAATTCAATACATCGCTCGAGGGTAAATGTACCGGTCGTATCCTGTTGCGCGGACACGCGCCCTGTCAGGATTATTCCAATCGCCATCAGCGATAGTTTATAAAATAGTTTCATGTTTATGGTTGATTAATTGGGTTGGTTGATTGTTTTCCTTGTATTTCTCGTAGAGTTTTCTTCCTTTTTCGGTACAAAGTCCGTACACAAAATGATCGAAGAGCTGGGACTGCACTTCAGCGAGCGTGAACTTGTCGTTTGGGAAAATCCGATCGTCAAAAGCAGTTTCCACATTGGTTATCCGGAGCGTCGCGATAATCTCCGTGTTGATCTCGGGCCGGAAATACCCTTCCTTGATTCCCTGTTCCAGGTTCCTGGCCACCGACTCTTTGATAAACCTCGTTTTGTGCTGCTGCCACTCTTCCCATGCCTTCGGATGATACTTTTGAAGGTCAAAAAGCAGGGAGGGGTTCAAATTCTCCATGTCCCTCTTCAGGCAAACGGATATCTTGGTCAGCTCGTCAATCGCATTTACCGAACTCTCTGCAATTTCTTCATATCGCTTCTTTCCGCGGAGCAGGTAAACCAGGCAGACCATCAACACGATATCGTCCTTATCGGCGAAGTGCTGGTACAACGTCTTCTTGGATACCGCCAGGTGACGCGCTATGTCATCCATGGAAACACTCCTCGCGCCATACTTCATAAAGAGCTCTTCCGTGCCCTTTAAAATCTTCTCTTTTATATCTTGTTCTTCCATAATGGACGCAAAACTATGGAAACTATTGTAATTACCAAAGTTTCCATAGTTTCCTTCAACGCCGTTTCTGACCAAATGTTGAGGTTTTTGAAGAAATATTTTATTGATTTTTGGCGAAATGCCCCCTCAAACGGTTGAAGTGCCTGAATCCTTATCTGAAGCGTTTTCAGGCTCTTTGTAGCACCATTTGTCCTTCATTTTCTGCTTGAACCGCTCGCGCTCCTCCGGTGTCATCCCGGTCCAACGTTGCTTCCAATAGTGATTTCTCCAATGCCCACCATGGGAATGACCTCCTTTGCCCATCGACCAAAATAAAATCTTGTAG
>DATHFS010000767.1:0-9999 GCA_035317975.1 Cyclobacteriaceae bacterium
GGCCGCCACGACAAGGTTATGCAGTGGAAAATCCACTTCGGTCCACTGTTTCTGAACATCAAAATACTGGGGAGCCTTCAATGCGTTGGACTTTTCTGAAGTAAAGGCTAGAGGCGTAAATGTTTTACTAGAATCCCCCTGATAGTGGATGGAACTTACGAATTCAAACAAGATGCCTTCCAGGCCC
Organism: Cyclobacteriaceae bacterium; assembly: GCA_035317975.1. GTDB lineage: Bacteria > Bacteroidota > Bacteroidia > Cytophagales > Cyclobacteriaceae > ELB16-189. The sequence continues at coordinate 188 of DATHFS010000767.1, forward strand.
TTGCTGATCGGATGATCAGCAAATTTCTCTACGATAGGCAGATAGGGGAATGAAATTTGGGTTTGAATGGAGAACCCCCCTTGTTGTTGTACCAGACTGACCGAACCGCACTTGGCATCCACAGCGAAATTATCGTCCACGACAATCCCTTTTTGCTGAAGCCAGCCCTCCAGACCTGTGGTTACCGGGGAGCCGATTGCATTTTGTAAATCTCCATTTACCCGGTTGATGGCAATGGCCAGGCGGCCTCCCTTTGCAAGAAAGCCATCCATCTTCTGAAATACGGAGGAAGGTATGCTATCCGTTGGCCTGATCCATGCCAGGGTCTTGAATTTTTCAGGGAGGGAGGTGGTGTCGCTTAACCGGATTTCTTCCGTGTTGTACAATACCCGTAACTGTTCATCCACCTGAGCAAGTTCGGCCAGCGCCGGCTCTCCATGTCCTACAATAAAACCGACAGAAGGTTTTTCGCTTACTGAAATTTTCTTGATCGCGGTAGTAAGGGCATATTCCATTCCCGTTCCCGGCTGGACGAAAGGAATGACTTCCCGTTTGTCACCCTGTGAAAGAGTAGCTCCCAAAAATGCCTTTTGCTGTTTCATTTGATCTTTCTCACGGATGTTGATCATCACGGGCCGTATTCCATTTTGTACTGCATCCTTTTCAGTTGATTCTTTTTCATTCGGATTAATGAATTCGTACTGAAGCAAGCCATCAGCCCGGTTGGAATATTCAATGAGCATTTCCTGAAAATCCTGCCGTGTCTTGATGATATTGGGCGGAAGGTTAACGGAGAAATAGGCTTTTACCGTAATGGGGTCCTCCAGTTTTTTCAATACATCGATTGTGGCGTCACTCAGGGTGTACTGCTTCTCGCTGGTAAGATCCAGGCGAAGGTGAAACTCGTTCGACAAGAGGTTCAGTACGAAGAGAATTCCGATTAACAATGCCGTTTTAAGGTACAGCCTCTGCTTCATGATCAATCCAGGTTTCGTTTGGTTAGGGAAAGTTCAGACAAGAACAAACCGACAAAAATGATGGACAAAAAGTAGATAACATCACGCGAATCCAGTACACCGCGAGAAATACTTTCAAAGTGGTTTGACAAACTCAGCGTGCTCAATACCTGTCCCGCGAGTCCCGCAAAATTGTTGGACATAACATCAAAAATCAACTGAAAAAAGAGGCCTATAAACAAGGCCGTCAGGAAAGCGACGATTTGATTATTGGTAATGCTACTGGCATACAACCCAATGCTGATGTACACTCCGCTCATAAGCAATAAGCCACAATAGCCGCAAACTGCCTGGCCCAGGTCCAGTGCACCGATGTTGGCAAGCGTGATCACATAGGGGAAGGTGAACGCCAGTGCCAGTGCGATCAGCAGAAACGTGGACAGGAATTTGCCCAGGACGACTTCCCAATCGGTGACGGATTTGGTAAGCAACATTTCAATAGTTCCTGTTTTCTTTTCTTCCGCCAACAAGCGCATCGTTAAGGCGGGAATGAAAAAGAAAAGCGTCCAAAAGGCTATACCGAAGAATCCTTCCAGGGTGGCTTGTCCGACGAGAAAAATATCCGACCCATAAAGCCAGGTAAAGAAGCCGCTGAAACCGAGAAAAAGGACCAGCATGATGTAGGCGATCAGGGAATCGAAGAACGATTCCAATTCTCTTTTAGTGATAACCCAAATGGTGTGCATAGCTAGTTGGTCGTTAGGTCTCTGAAAATATCTTCCAGTCGTGTTTCGATCGGGATGATCTCAGTCAGTACCCAACCCTTATCTACGCAGAGTTTAAAAACTTCACGTTTGGAGGAGGTTCCGGTCCGGCTTTGGAGTTCAAACCGGTTCATCGAGCGGTCGGACACTTCAACCAGGTCGACCGACTTAATTCTCCGGAGTTCGTGCAGGATTTGTTCCGACGGTCCGTCTTCAATCCGGATCTTCAGCACTTCTTGACCGGTAGCCTGTTTGCGCAAGCTTTCCGGGGTACCGTTGGCAACAATTTTTCCTTTGTTAATGATCAGAATGCGATCGCAGGTGGCTTCTACTTCGGGAAGGATGTGCGTGCTCAGGATCACTGTTTTCTCTTTACCCAGTTCGCGTATTAATTTTCTGATCTCGACAATCTGATTGGGATCAAGTCCGGAAGTGGGTTCATCCAGAATCAGGATCTCCGGATCATGGATCATCGCCTGGGCTAACCCCACGCGCTGGCGAAATCCTTTTGAAAGCTCTCCGATCTTTTTATGTTTCTCGTTATTGAGCCCGCAGAGACGAACCATGAGCCTCACCCGCTCCTCTATTTTTGCCTTAGGCAGACCTTGTAAATCAGCGCAAAACCAGAGATAGTCAACTACCGGCATGTCCTGATACAACGGATTATTTTCCGGTAAATAACCGATGTGTTTTTTTAAAGCATCACCATGTTCCTGAACCGACTTTTCTCCGATGAGCACTTCCCCGCCGCCAATACCGATATAACCGGTGATCATCTTCATGGTCGTGCTTTTGCCGGCACCATTTGGTCCAAGGAAACCGAGGATTTCCCCTGTTTTCACTTCAAATGATACCTGGTCCACGGCCTTTTGCAGGCCGTACCGCTTCGACAGGTTTTCGATTCGAATGTCCATAAAATTCTAGTTTGCCATTTTGCTTAAATTTATTAAAATTAATCTTTATAAAAAGTTTGTCCCCCTTTTTCAAAAGCGTTGCGGTTGTTTTGATGGTGATCCTCGGCAATGTATTGACGGGGTATCCACAAACATACCGACTGAAATCGAATACATTTTTTTACCATGCTCCCTGGAAAGATAGCCTGTATCGATTTCCCAAATTTCAAGAGGGAAGAATGATTTTCGACAGAGGAGTTTCTTCCGATCGGAAATGGCAGATGAATTATAACATCTATCTGAAACGAATGGAGATGATAACGGAACGGGGAGATACGATTGGTGTCGATTATTCTTCCGCCATCACGGTGATCATTATCGCGAATCATCTCTTTTTTAATGATTATCCCGATGGATTCATCGAAATACTGATCGAAGGAAATGTTTCTCTGGGGGCTAAACACGGGGTAAAAGTACTAATGGAAGACGGTAACGGCGAACGTTTTCGGGCGACGGACTGGGGACCCGACATGACTTCACGCTTTGATCGGTTATTCACGAAGGAAGATTTGTATTATTTTTTAGATCAGAAAAGCAAGGTGCGGCCTGCCAATAGACGCTGGATTCTGAAATTGTTCCCGGAGCAAAAGGAACAGATCCGGAGCTACCTGGTTAAAAATTATATCAACTTTAAAGTAGCGGTAGACCTTGAAAGTCTTTTGAATTTTTGCAATAATAATAGCCCTCAGCAATAATGCGACGTCATGGGAATGGGGACCTTAAGGATTTGCCAAATGATTCTGCGAAAATCTGCACGATCCGACTTCGCCAAGGCTACTTCGGACCGCCGATGCATCGGGGCGGGAACCCAGTTTAAGGCGTACGGTATCCGAAATGAAGCGTATAATAGGGCGAGGTGACGTTCAGTAATCCTTGGTGCAGATAATCATCCGGGTTATCATAACCAGTTGAATAAACAGGCGCCGTTATTTTGGCTGACCGGTTGCCGTGATCTCCTATATTTCCTGTGATCGTATTCCTGTACCCCGCTGCACGCCGATCGAGATAGATTGCTTTTATGTTGGGGCTAAACGTACAATTCCTGAAAATGATGGGGGCCATGCGTTCATCAATTATCGTTAAATAAGCCAGCGTCCCCGGACCCGTATAGTTAAAATAATCGCCGTCAAAAATCAGGGAGTCGCCTCGTAATCGGGGGCTGGAGGAGAAGTAACAATTGTCCGTCCTTCCAATGTATCCGCCAGCCTTGGTGAATCCAAAATAGGAATGAGAAATGGTTGTTCCGTGAGTGAAGATATTAAAGGGAACGGGAGAACCGTCATAAATACTATAGCGTATCGTTGAACCCGGGCCCAGGTCGTGGGCCTGCAAGCTATTGGTTTGCTCCGAAACGCCCCCTTGCCCTGCCTGGATACAGGTATTGTGATGGGCTGTGAGCAAATCAGTATGTTCAAATTGAGTTCCCTCTCTTGCGCTTTTGTATGAAAAGTTGTGGTAAACCTGGGCAGCATGGATATAAGCAAAGCCCGGGTGCGAGGCTCCGAGATAGCATATCCCCTCCTGTCCGGCACCAAAGGTTCTGTAAAAACTTATGTTGAGGTTATCGTAATAGTTGCCGGCGCCGCCATCAAAATTAGCCGTTAGCCCGGAAGCACCGGTAGATTTTCCAACATAATTCTGAACAACGAAATGAGAACCACCCGGCGCGGCGGGAAGTTGAAAACCATTTTGCCCCTTTGTTACCCCCGGACTGTCCGCAGCAAGGCCATAAAAATAAAGGTAGTTGCCGTGATCCGTCGTACTGACTCCATGCTGGGCTCCGGACGGGGCGCCGAAAATATCTCCTGCCGTATTGACGAACCGGAATACATGAGTAGCGTCACCATCAAATTGTCGAAGGGAAAATCCATTTGTAAAATTTCCGGAAGTCTTAACATCGCCACCTTTTTTGCCGATAATAGCAAAATCAAAAATACCGCCGCCACAACATTCCTGAGAAGGGGTAAGGGTGGTTGGATTCTTCAGCGTTGGGGCGGAGGGGATGTCGACATGCTTTCCAGAGCCTTTATTCTGCCCGGAGGCAAATCCAGCAATAAGGAAGAGCAAAAACAAGAGTTTCTTCATTTTTAAAGGTTATCTGACCAAAGCCAGCCTAATCCAATGAATCTTTACAGGCCAAATACTATGCCATGTATCCGATAAGACCGATTTCGGCCTCTTTTCTTGTGACGACCTGAGTCAAGTGTTAAACTGGACTGAAACTATTATTTAGCTTTCGCGGAAGGAAGTAGCCTTTTATGCAATTTGGATTTCGAACACACACCTGAATGTGATCCTTTTCCCTAAAACCTGCCTCCGGATATAATTCCTCACCTTCCCAAAATACTCCCTTTACAGAGTCAAAAGGCTTGAGATTCTCGCTTTTTCTGGCTTGATGAAGAGTTTCAATTACCGCACAGTCAAGATCTCGAATTAGCAGGTCCACTCCGAGTTCGTTTGCTGGTTTGTTCCTAGGGGCTATAAAATCTGATTTCTTAACTGTTTGAATCAAGATTTCGTATGCAGCCTTGACATGTGAAAGATTCTTGTGATCTAATAAGTCCAAACAAAACCCCAAATCAATTACTGCACCAAGGACAGCAGGCTTTTTAATAGACGCTTCTGACTTTCGTGGTTTTCTAGCTAAGAGCTTGGCATATTCAAGAGCGCGAGAAGGACTGTTCTCCCAGAAATAGATTCCATGCCCAAGCCAGTCGTAAGCGTTCTCACTCGTTCTTAATTGCGGATTTTTTAAAAGGACTTCCTTTAGAATTGATTCATCGCATCCATGAAAACCTAAGACTAAACCTGGTCTGGAGGAATACATAGATTCTTATATTCCTTGCGAATGTTTCCGCTTTTTGTGAACACACCTAACTGTACCAGAAATTGTCTCGAGGCCTTCTTGCTAGAGGTGACTACTTTCTTGTATGTTTTGAGAGCTTTTTTTAATTTTTCTCTTTCCTGGATCGTCATTTCACAGTTATTTAGACCATTATCATTTCAAAAATAATGAATTTGAAGCCAATGATCAATTATTGGCAAAATGTTATTACGAACGCTCAAGTCCAATCACTCCACCGTCACCGACTTGGCCAGATTTCTCGGTTGGTCGACATTGCATCCCCGCATCACGGCAATGTGATACGATAGCAATTGGAGGGGAACAACGGAAATCAATGGCATCAGCGGCTCCAGCGTGAAGGGCACTTCGATCACAAACTCCGACATCTTATGTATTTGCCGGTCGCCTTCCGTAACAACGGAAATCACCCTGCCTTTCCTGGCTTTTACTTCCTGGATGTTGGAGACTACCTTTTCATACGAACTGTCTTTTGTAGCGATGAAGACCACCGGCATCTCCTCGTCAATAAGTGCAATGGGTCCGTGCTTCATTTCTGCAGCAGGATAGCCCTCGGCGTGAATGTAGGAAATCTCTTTCAACTTCAGGGCACCCTCGAGGGCCACTGGAAAATTATAACCCCGGCCCAAATAAATAAAGTTGGTAGCATCCTTGAACGTATAAGCAATTTCCTTGATCTGCTCATTGAGCTTGAGTACCTGCTCCACTTTGGAAGGAATGTTCTCCATTTCCGCCGTGAGTTCATGGAATTTTTGTTCCGTTATCGTTCCTTTTTTCTGAGCAACGATCAAGGCAATCATATTGAGTACGATCAGTTGTGCGGTGAATGCCTTGGTGCTGGCTACGCCAATCTCAGGCCCGGCATGGGTATAGGCTCCTGCATGCGTAGCCCTGGGAATGGAAGAACCCACCACATTACACACACCAAAAATGATCGCTCCTTTTGATTTGGCCAAATCGATGGCGGCTAGTGTATCCGCTGTCTCTCCGGATTGCGAGATAGCAATCACCACATCGCCTTCGCGAATGACCGGGTTGCGATAGCGGAATTCGGAAGCATATTCCACTTCCACCGGAACGCGGCAGAACTCTTCAAAGAAATATTCCGACACCAGGCCGGCATGCCAGGAGGTACCGCAGGCAATGATAATGATACGGTCGGCGTTGACCAGCTTATTGAGGTATTCGCGCAAGCCACCCAGGATCAGCCGTCCCGACGAGGAATCCAAACGGCCCCTCATGCAATCTTTTATCGACCGCGGTTGTTCGAATATTTCTTTGAGCATAAAGTGTTCGTACCCACTTTTTTCAATGGCTTCCAGCTCCAGGTCAATCGTCTGCACATAGGGGGTGAGAGGCAGGTTGGCTGTATTTTTAATAGTCAATTTCCCATGATTGACAATCGCGATTTCCTGGTCGTTGAGATAGACCACTTCATTGGTATACTCGATGATGGGGGTGGCATCGGAAGCCATAAAAAATTCGTCCTTGCCTACACCCACAACCAGCGGACTGCCCTTCCTGGCGGCGATCAGCAAATCGGGATCTTCCAGCGACATGACGACGATGGCATAGGCACCCACTACTTTCGTCAATGCAAGACGCACAGCCTCATCCAGCGCGCAACCTTCCTTTTCCTTGATGTCTTCAATAAAATGAATGAAAACTTCCGTATCCGTTTCGCTCAGGAAGGTATGCCCCTTCAGGAGCAAGTCCTGTTTCAGCGAATGGTAATTCTCAATGATCCCATTGTGAATGATGGCCAATTTTCCGGTGGAAGAATAATGCGGGTGCGCATTCTCATCGTTGGGCTCGCCGTGGGTAGCCCACCGGGTGTGGCCCATACCGATACGGCTGTCGAGGTTTTGACCTTTGATGAACGCCTCCAGTTCCGCGACCTTTCCTTTCTTTTTATAAATGTTCAGGCCGCCATTCAGCAAGGCGATGCCGGCGCTGTCGTATCCGCGGTACTCCAGTCGCTTGAGACCTTTGATGATCACCTCCCGGGCCTGACGATGACCTACGTAAGCAACAATTCCACACATGGGGTAGTCTTTAGTTTAGTCTTGTGAGGTTCCCCTACCCCCCAGCATCATGATATTCTGCAAATTCTGCAATTCTAAAATTCTGAGGGACATTGCAGGGGTCAAAAATCAAAAATAAACAATTCAACTGACGGATTTTTGATTGTTTATTGCTGATATGTGATGGTTGATTTTACGGCCCTCGGAATCTAAAATCAAACATCACCAATAAACAATCCATGTCTGAAATTCTGCTCAAAAAAAGAACCTAATCACCTTTCGGAATTGATTAGGTTCAAAATCGTACAGCACAAAAGGCTTACCCCACTAATTCATTATAAAGGTTATAGTAAGATTCAGTGTAGTTCGCATCTTTTTCGATGGTCTCCACCTTCTTTTCTTTAATCTTTTTCACCAAGCCTTCCAGTTTCTTATTGTCGCCGGCGACGGAAACAATATCTGAAAACTGCGCACCCAGTTTGACGAACCCTTCATAATCAGCTGTCTTGAGATGCCCGAGCATATTGTCTTCGATATCAATCATCTTGACTTTACCCATCAGGTCGCCCTTGAATTTATGACTGAAGCTATTGTTATAAATAGTAAATACCGTTTTTGTATTCTTAAACAACGGATCGTTCTTATACGTGGTCTTCAGGTACAACGGAATGAAACTCGTGATCCAGTCATTGCAATGAACGATATCCGGAGCCCATCCTAGTTTGCGAACGGTCTCGATCACGCCTTTGCAAAAGAAGATGGCGCGCTCGTCATTGTCTTCATAGAATTTGTTTTCTTTATCATGGAAGACCGACTTGCGGTGAAAGTAATCTTCGTTGTCGATAAAGTACACTTGTAATTTGGCATTGGGAATGGAAGCGACCTTGATGATCAATGGCTTCTCTTCATCCCCGACTGCAATGTTGATCCCGGACAGTCGCACAACTTCATGCAACCTGTTCTTGCGCTCATTGATCAACCCAAACCTGGGCACCAGAATACGGATTTCCATTCCCTTTTCCTGCATCGCTTGAGGCATTTTCCTTACAAACTCTGCGACTTCGCAAGTCTGGAGAAAGGGATCGATCTCACTGGCTACATATAGAATACGGATTTTTGACATAGTATTAGATTTTATGAACAGAGCAGAGAAACGAGGGCACAAAAGTACGCAAAATTCACCCCGTAATCAACAATCGTTAAGAGATAACGGCTATATTTGCGACCCTTTGGAAACAGCCCTGAATGCAGATTTTCACTAAAATTGAGGCTCTGAAGGCCTTTTTAAGGCAAAAGAGGGCAAATAAGCAAACAATAGGATTAGTCCCTACCATGGGCGCTCTTCACGCCGGGCACTTGTTTCTCGTGGAGTCCTCCAAGGCCGAAAATCAAGTCACCGTCGGCACGGTTTACGTAAATCCTACCCAGTTTAACAATGCCAGCGACCTGGATAAATATCCCCGGTCGATCGAAAGCGATATGGCGTTGCTGGAAAAAGGGGGCTGTGATGCGCTTTTTAATCCGGATAATCAGGAAATGTATGCCAAAACCAGCACGGTTAAAATTGAGTTTGGCGATCTGGATAAGATACTGGAAGGGAAATTCAGGCCAGGGCACTTCAGTGGAGTGGCCCTGGTGGTCTCCAAGCTGTTTAATATAGTACAGCCCGACATCGCCTATTTCGGACAAAAGGATTTTCAGCAATTCAAAGTCATCTCCCGGTTGGTGGAAGAGTTAAAGTTCGGGGTACGGCTCCGGTGCATTCCTACCCTGCGCGAACCGGATGGATTGGCGATGTCTTCCCGCAATTTGCGATTGAATGAAGAAGAGCGCCAGAAAGCAATTATTTTGTTCCAATCTCTTTCGTATGCAAAAGAGGCGATTGAACAGGGTAAGGCATGGCCCCGGATCAGGGAGGACATCCAGGCAAAATGGGACAAAGAAAAAGGAATAAAACTCGATTACGTTGAACTGGCCGATCAGGAAAACTTAATTCTTTTGGATAATGTTAAGGATGCTACTTCATCCATTATGCTGATGGCAGGATTTGTGGGGGAAGTGCGGTTGATTGATAACATGATGGTTGGGCAGCAATGAGAATCGAAGTTCTAAAATCGAAGATACACCGTGTCAGGATCACGCAGGCGGAATTGCACTATGTTGGCAGCATTACCATTGACGAGTCGTTGATGAAAGCCGCCCACCTGGTGGAGGGAGAAAAGGTGCAAGTCGTGAACATTAATAACGGAGAA
>DATHFS010000768.1:0-2850 GCA_035317975.1 Cyclobacteriaceae bacterium
CTAATACAGCGAGTGGAATATGCGAAATCCATTGGCTGACTTCCAATAACACTAAAAGCAAAAAGGCGCTGTGGATGAGTGCCGACCATCTTGTCCTGGCGCCCGAGCGAATGTTCAAGACCGTACGCATCGTAGCGCCCGATCCCGGCAACCCTCCCGTAAGGGCTGAAAGCATATTGCCAAGGCCTTGTCCAAGTAATTCGCGGTTGCTCCGGTGCTGTGTGTTACTCACCATGTCTGCTACCAGTGAGGTCAGCAACGTATCAACGGAACCAATCAACGCCAGTGTGAACGAAGGCACCAATACTTCCTTCCACAACGTGTGATCAAAATCCTGCACGTGGCTCCACTTCCATTCCATCCATTCGTTGGGGATATCACCGATCACCGGTACTTTCCAGGGAAGAAAATAGGCAATTCCCGAAACAACAACCAGTGCAACCAATGTCGACGGAATGGCCTTTGTGATCCTGGGGAAAAGATAAATCATGAGGATCGTCGATAACCCCAGTGCCAGGGCGGTACTGTTCAGAGAGGAGAAAGCCGCACCCATTCCACCCATCACTTCAGCGATGTGCATCCTGGTGGGTTCACCCAGCAAAGGGAAAATCTGCAGTGTAATCATCAGCAGACCCGCCCCGCTCATGAAGCCGGATATCAACGGATAAGGAGCAAATCGAATGTATTGCCCAACCCGCAGCAGGCCTAACATCACCTGAAATGCCCCCGCTAAGAAAAAGATGACAAAAATAGTGCTCAATCCCTCCTCCAGGGTAGCGGCGGTTTCCAACGTGTTGGCAACGATGATTGATGAAACAACCGCCATCGGAGCCGTGGGGCCGCTCACCAGCAAAGGAGTACCACCGACCAGCGATGCAACCGTGCATAAAACAAAAGCACCGATTAAGCCAGCGGCCGCGCCCAACCCGGACTCTACGCCAAAAGCCATAGCCAACGGGATGGCCACGATGGCCGCATTCAGCCCACCGAAGAAATCCCCGCGCGCATTCTTCCTCCAGTCGTAGAATGTAACGCCCATAGGCATTAGGTTAGAACTTCAAATTTATACACTTCCTTCATCGTGCTGTTGTCGTTCATACTTACGTTCAGATCTTTGATCAGTCCGGAACGAAGATCGTATACCCAACCGTGAACAAATGGCGCATGGCGTGTTGCCCAGGAATTCTGGATTATCGACGTTTGACTGAGGTTGTACACGTGCACAATCACATTGAATTCAGTGAAGCGGTTTTCGCGTTCCTCCGGGTCCCGGATAACTTCAAGTTCCTTCTGGTGCAGACTGTAAACGTCCTTGATATGACGGATCCAATTGTCAATCAATCCAAATTGCTTTTGACCCATAGAGGCCCGAACGCCCCCGCATCCATAATGGCCACAAAGAATCACATGGGGCACTTCCAGCACGTTCACGGCATAGTCCAATACGCTCAGCATACTCATATCGGTGTGAATGACCATGTTGGCAATGTTGCGGTGTACAAAAATTTCTCCCGGATCGGTTGCCGTAATTTCATTGGCCGGAACACGGCTATCGGAACAGCCAATCCATAAAAACCGGGGCTTTTGACTTTTTGCAGAACGCGTGAAGAACTGGTCGTCCTCCTGATTTTTTTGCTCGACCCAGGCTCTGTTTTGTAATAATAATTTTTCGATGTGTTCCATAGATAGATCTTAAGTTGTTAACGTAATGTTCTTCAATTCGACACTTATGTTTTTTGATTTTGCGGATTCGATAAAGTCGGCAATCGTTTCCATAATGTCATAGTCGATGAATTGCGATTGAGATCCATCAATAAGAATCCGTGTATTGGGGGGAATGGTATGAAACATGTTTCTCAAGGTGGATTTATTGAGAAAGGAAACATCTTTCGTCAATTTCAAAAGGTAGCCGCTTCCATTGTTCACCAGGATCGCTGCCTTTCCAAAGTTAGTTCTTAATATGAAGAATACGGCCACGAGAATTCCCCAGAAAACACCTTGCAAAAGATCGGTTAGAATTACCGCCACCACGGTTACGATAAAGGGCAGGAATTGGCTGAGTCCCTTGCTGTACATCTCCCGATAGAGTTTTGGTTCGGTCAGTTTGTACCCGACGGCAAGAAGTAAACCGGCAAGGCAGGCCAGGGGGATGAGGCGAAGCAGGGATGGAATCAGCAGGACTGCAAGGAGCAGTACAATACCATGCGTGATGGTCGAGGCCTTCGTCCGGGCGCCTGCATGAATGTTTGCTGAACTTCTCACCACGACGGATGTAACAGGCAACCCCCCCAGCAATCCTGAAATGAAATTGGCAGCGCCCTGTGCTTTTAGCTCCCTGTTGAGCGGGGTCATTCTCCTGTGGGGGTCCAATTTATCACAGGCCTCGATGCTCAACAAGGTTTCCAGGCTTGCTACGATAGCAATCGTCAGGGCGAGTTTATAGATTTGCGGGTCCCTCCACAAGGCAAAATCTGGAAACGTGATGAAGGAGGCCCCGCTTTGAATGTCGGCAAGCAAGGGCACGGAGACCAAATGTTTTTCATTCAATGCCAACGCTGGAAAATAGAGGGAGAAAATAATGTTCAGGAAAATTCCGACCAGGACAACAACAAGGGGCGCCGGTAAGAATTCTGAAAATTTGTATTTCTTAAAGGACGGGCGCTCCCACCAAAAAAGAATCAGCAAGGAGATCAAACTGATAACAATCGCCCCAGGCGTTAATGATTGAAGTGCGTCCAGGATTTCGGAGAATGTGTTTCGTCCGTCCGGTTGAACAAAACTTTCATCTCCTTCAAAGTCAATGTCATACCCCGTCGCATGAGGAACTTGTTTCAAAATGAGAATGAGACC
>DATHFS010000769.1:0-5197 GCA_035317975.1 Cyclobacteriaceae bacterium
TGGGTCACGTGAAACCTTTCAATATTGGCTGCCGCAGCCTGGATCGCCTTTTTTAACGTTGATGGAAGTCTTCCTTCTGCTTCAATTAGTTCCTGTTGCGTCACCCTGAGTTCCGTAATGGTTACCTTATCAAATTGCGCGGTAAGCTCAAGCAACGCCCGGTCCCCGGAGACCTTGATCCGGTTGAGAATATTCTTCACCGAACTTTCCAAAAATTCAAGTTCGATTTCCGGGCGCTGGCAGAGCGCCGGCCAGGTATCTCGCGTGGGGTAATTATAGGTCTTCATTTATGTAAGGTATAATTAAATCGATAGGTTAATTTTAGCTGGCAGATTTCTGCTGTCATGCAATCATCTTTTCGATCGGAATGACAAGGATCCCTTCGGCCCCTAACGATTTCAGCAGATCAATTTTCTCCCAGAAATCGTTCTCGTTGACAACCGAATGTAACGATGACCATCCATCCCGCCCCAGCGGCATGATCGTTGGACTTTTCATTCCGGGAATGATGTTGGTGATTTTGGAAATCGCTTCGTTCGGACAATTCAACAAGATGTACTTGCTGTTTTTTGCCGATTGGACAGCGTCGATGCGAAAGAGTAACTTGTCAAGGATTTGCCGCTTGGCAGTTTCAAGCTGAGGCGTGGCAATGAGCACCGCCTCGGACTGCATGACTACGTCCACTTCCTTCAGGCCATTGCTTAACAAGGTGCTTCCCGTACTCACGATATCACAAATGGCATCGGCCAGGCCAATGCCGGGAGCAATTTCGACGGAACCACTGATTTCATGAATTCCCGCTTTCACGTTGTTCTTGTCCAGAAAGGTTTGAACGATGTTGGGGTAGGAGGTGGCAATATTTTTTCCCTGGAGAGATTGGACGCTGGCATACGTATCCGATCGCGGGATGGCGATCGAGAGCCGGCACTTCGCAAAATCAAGCCGTTTTATCAGATCATTTTTCTTTTGCTTTTCAACGAAGATATTTTCGCCAACAATACCGACATCGGCTACCTTGTCTTCCACATATTGTGGAATATCATCGTCGCGAAGAAACAGGATCTCCGTTGGAAAATTCCTGGCTTGTGCTTTGAGCTGATCCCGTCCATTGCTAAACGACAAGCCGCTTTCACTCAACAATTGGAGCGAATCCTCCTGAAGGCGTCCTGATTTTTGAATGGCAATTCTTAGTAGAGTATTCATAACTTAGTTTTTCTTTCCCGCGGATTTTCGTGAGTTTGTTTCCCGCTGATCCCGCAGATTTACGCAGAAGTTATTTCCGAAGATCGCGCTGTCGATAGACAGCGCACAAGATCTGCGTAAATCTGCGAGATCCGACTTCGCCAAGGCTACGTCGGACAGGTCTGCGGGAAACCCTTTCGCGTTCTTCGGGAAACCCTTTCGATCCGCGGGAAACAAAAAAGGCTTACCAAACCTGGCAAGCCTTTTTATAATCTATTTCGTTCCAATCAGAACATAGACCTGCCCGCCAACCTGGTGTGACCATGATGGTGGTGCAAATGGATGTTCAGAATTTGTGTCATGTCCTTATTTGAGGGCTCAAAGAAAGAGATTCGGTTCGATATATCAAAATGTTTCCTGGCGAAATTTTTTCCCGCAGAAGCTCGGCAGGGTTTCCCGCAGATCTCGCGGATTCACGCAGAAGTTTTCGCGCAGAAGTTTTTTCCCGCAGATCTCGCAGATTTACGCAGATTCTATCGGCGATGCCGAAGCGATCGGGACTCAGCGAACCATGGGAATTACTTCTGCGTAGATCTGCGAGATCTGCGGGAAACCCTTTTCTCGATCTGCGGGAAAAACTCACGATATTGCGGGTCTATGAAGTTAAAACTGCTTTTGGTTTTCGTTTTTATCACCGGATGTTTCGAAAGCAAGGAGGTACGGCTGCAAAAATTCCTGTTGAAAGGCAATCTTGCCATCAAAGAACAGAACCTGGATCAGGCCGCCTATTACTTTAAAGAGGCTCTACACCTCGACCCCTGTTTTGCTGATGCCGCCAATAACCTGGGGACGTTGTATTTCAAACAGAAACATTGGGAACTGGCGTTGGAACAATATGAGAAAGCAATTCAATGCAAGCCGGGATTTCTCAATGCCTATTTCAACCGCGCCAATACATTCTATGAATTAAAAACGTATTACCGTGCCCTCGGGGATTTGAACCGTGTCATTCAGGAGAAACCCGACACAGCCATTGCTTATTTTACCCGGGGACTGGTCTATACCAAACTGCGTGATTTTCCCGCGGCGCTGAGATCATTTGACAGAGCCATTCAACTTGATGGAAGCAAAGTGGAATATGTCGTTAACCGCGCTACCGTGAGATTTTACCAGAAGGATTGGGAAGGGGCTGAAGCGGAGTTGCAGATCGCAACGCAGCTCGATCCCGGGGAGCCGAACATTTACAATACCCTGGCACTCCTTGAAATTGAGAAAAATAATTTAGCAAAAGCGGAGGATTGGGTGGGAAGGGCGCTCAAACTTTCTCCCGACCACCCTTATTACCTGAACAACCGCGGCTATATTTACCTTCTTCAAAATAAGTTGGACAAGGCCGAAACTGATATTAATCAAAGTATCGAACTAGACCCTTACAATGGATGGGCTTATCGCAACAAAGGAATCTTCTATTTTATGAAAGGAGACTATCCATCCGCCCAAAGGCTTTTGGTGCAGGCGGAGAAAATGGATTCCTTTATTGACCGTTTATATTATTACCTCGGACAGGCCTATTGGAAAAATGGAATGAAAGAATTAGCCTGCAAAAGTATGCATGAATCAGAGAAACGGGGTGATACAATGCCGGCGGATTGGGAAAAGCGATGCAAATAGGGCTGAACTTTGGAGAGTGGGTCGATAAGCTCACGCGTCGCCTGGCGCAACCATTGCCCGGACCATTGGCGCATAATGCGATGAGAGCGACGTTCATAGGAGCGTTGAAGCCAAACTTTGAGCACAAGCTTCCACCCAAGCCCGGAAGTGTGCTCATTTTGCTTTATCCCTATTTAGACGCGATTCAGTTTCCGCTTACGCTCCGTGCCGATTACCTTGGCACCCACAGTGGTCAGGTGAGTCTGCCCGGAGGAAAAGCGGAACCCGGCGAGGATTATAAAACGACAGCGTTGCGCGAATGCGAAGAAGAAATAGGCGTGAATAGGGCCGACATTGAAGTAATAGGGAGACTGAGTGACTTTTTTGTGATGCCGAGTAATTTCATGGTGGCACCGGTGGTGGGCATATGCCGGGCCAGGCCGGAATTCAAGGCCGATCCGGTGGAAGTAGTAAAGATCCTGGTGGGGGATGTAGCGGATCTCCTCCGGCCGGATGCCATCCGGCAAAAGGAAATCCTGGCTGCAAAGCAATTCCGTATGTTGGCACCGCATTTTGAAATTGACGGTGAGGTAGTCTGGGGCGCTACGGCCATGATGTTGAATGAGTTCAGAACAATTCTTTTTGAAATAATCTAACGTGATTACATAATCCATTTCTATGCTATGAGTAAAAAAACAAATCCTTTGCGCATTCTGGTGGTAGGGTGCGGAAACATGGGCGCGTCTCATGCAACGGCTTACCACACTATGGACGCCTTTCAAATTTGTGGTTTGGTTTCGACAGGAAAGACCAACGAAGTCCTGAACAAAAAACTGGGGGGTGGCTATACCTTATTTCACGATTTTGAAACCGCCCTGGAAGCCACTAAACCCGACGCCGTAGCGATCTCTACGTATCCCGACACGCATGAACCCTTCGCCATAAAGGCAATGGAAAAGGGATGCCATGTGTTTATTGAAAAGCCGTTGGCGGATTCTGTCAAAGGTGCAGAACGTGTGGCCAAGGCCGCCAAAAAATTCAAAAGAAAATTAGTGGTAGGCTATATTTTGCGCCATCACCCCTCCTGGGAACGTTTTATTCAATTGTCGCATGAACTCGGCAAACCCCTCGTCATGCGAATGAATCTCAACCAGCAGAGCGATGGAAAAATGTGGACCCTGCACCGGAACCTGATGAAGAGCCTGAGTCCGATAGTGGATTGCGGCGTGCATTATATTGACGTGATGTGTCAGATGACGCGCACCAAGCCTATACAAGTGAATGCCATCGGCGCCAGGCTCACGGAAGAGATCCCGGCCGGTAACTACAACTACGGTCAGTTGCAGATTCGTTTTGAAGACGGGTCGGTAGGGTGGTATGAAGCAGGGTGGGGGCCGATGATCAGTGAAACCGCTTTTTTTGTCAAAGACGTCATTGGGCCAAAAGGCTCTGTTTCGATTGTGGCCAAAGAGGCAGGCGGAACTGGAAAATCAGGATCCATTGAGTCGCATACCAAAACGGAATCGCTCCGTTTCCATCATGCCGATTTGGATAAGCAGGAAAAATTTTTGAAGGAAGATACGGTGATCAATCTCGAAGATGAACCGGATCATCAGGAACTTTGTAACCGGGAGCAGCGGTATTTTTTAAAATCGATAACGGAGGAAATTGATCTGACCGATCACATCGAAGACGCGGTGAATAGTCTTCGGATTGCGTTTGCTTGTGATGAATCGGTGAGGACGGGGAAGGTGGTTTCGTTGATATAGATTCCCGCAGATATCGAAAAGGGGTTCCCGCAGATCGCGCAGATTTTCGCAGAAGCGATTCCCTTGGTTGGCGGAGTCCCGATCGCTTCGGGATCGCCGATAGAATCTGCGTAAATCTGCGAGATCCGCGGAAAAAAACTTCTGCGCGAAAAACTACTGCGTAACTCCGCGAGATCCGACTTCGCCAAGGCTACGTCGGACCACCGATACATCGGGGCAGGCAGGTCTGCAGGAAAAAAAGTTTCTAAATTATTACTCGAGTAAATAAAATGTGATTTTCATTTTCTCGGGACCAACCCCTCCCGATTCGCCGCCATCCAGGTAAACGCCGCCGTGATCACGGCATTTTGTTTTAGGTCTGCCTCGATGGCTTTGTCAAACAAATCCATATTGGTATGATGGGTACGGGTATCGTAATCGATCTCATCCTGGATAA
Source organism: Cyclobacteriaceae bacterium (assembly GCA_035317975.1). GTDB lineage: Bacteria > Bacteroidota > Bacteroidia > Cytophagales > Cyclobacteriaceae > ELB16-189. The sequence goes on from DATHFS010000769.1 coordinate 5,038, forward strand.
ACTGAAATGCGGGCAGACCAATGGCGTCAAAGGAAAGGTGATCTGTACCTCCGGTGTTCTCGAGAGTGAGGGTGGAGGCGCCCATGGATCCGAAAGGCTTTAACCAGGTCCGGAAGAGGGAGCGGACCGACTCATTGCCCTGCAAGTAAACGCCGCGGTA
>DATHFS010000770.1:0-7339 GCA_035317975.1 Cyclobacteriaceae bacterium
TTCTAAGAAATAAACTTCATTCTTTTTATCCAATCCAAAATCCATACGGCCATATCCTACCCCGCCAAAAGCAATAAAAATGTGCTCGGCTGCCGCCTTTAAGCGTCTCTCTAACTTGAAGTCGTGGCACGGTATGTTACAATCCGGATGCAATTCCGATGTTTTGAGGGCGTACGTCTTGAATTTCCTTCCTTCCGGAAAAACATACTCTATCGGTTTATAGACGGTACACGTTTTGCCATCGCTATTTGCCGCCACGAGCACCGTAAATTCCCTTCCGGCAATGTACTCCTCCACCAGGATCTCTTCATACTCGCCAAGCAATGCACCTATTTTTGATGCCAGTGCGGTCACCGTATTCACCAGCGAGTCTTCATCCACCCCTAAGCTATCGCCGGCCTTGGCTGGCTTGATAAACATGGGAAACGTCAGCTTTTCAATAACTTCTTCGATATCGCTCATGGAAGTAACGACGACAGAAGCGGGGCTCTTTACGCCCGCGCAATAGGCCACGTACTTCATAAGCGGCTTGGGCGGGTCGTACAATACAGCATTGGGACCCGTATAAGGCAAATTGAGCACGTCAAGCGTATGGATGACATCGATCGACGGCACTTCCCACTCGAGGTACCCTTCGCAGAGGTTAACGAACACATCATACCCCTGCTTGCTGAGATCTTTCAGTTGGCGGTACGTGGTAAGTTTATTCAGGAATACGTGATCAACAACAGCACCGGGAAATAAACCTGTTAAGGTCCGTGGCGGGTCGTAGTTTTTATAATCTACATTGGTTGTTGAATAGTCAGGTTGAAGTACACAGATCTTCATTTATTTTTTTGCTTTATGTTTTGCCCCATAACGCATCATGGCGTCTTCCATGATTTCAATGATCAAAGATGCAAAAGATTTCTTTGCAAACCTCAAAATAGCTCCAATAGATGTATAGTTTTCGTCTTCACTCAATCCGCATTGGGCATTCACCTCCAATACGTAGAGCTTACCGGTAGGTTTATCCATACGAATATCCAACCTTCCATAGCCCATACCCCCTACCGATAAGAACGCAGCAAGACTTATTTGCTGCAGACCCTTAACCAATTCATATTCAGGTTCATAATAATTATATAATACTGCCTTTTCAGGCAATGGACTTTCATTATCGTAGGTCTCCCAAAGGCGGTCGAACGATAGGAACTGTTCTTTTTCAGGTAAGGATGAATGAAAGACCCGCTCTACCGGAGGATAGACCCGAAGGGTCTCGGGATGGGTTGAGGAACCTACTACCAGGGTCGTGAACTCCCTTCCTTTGATAAACTCTTCAACAAATATTCCGCCGGAGTCCAGCTTCCACCCGTGATAACCCTGTTGGATATCATCCATCACTGACGATAACTCCGCTTCATTGCTGACTACATTTTTGATGCTCAAGCCCATGCTTCCGGCCGAAATCGCGGGTTTTACGATCAGTACCTCTCCGACTTGTTCAAACAGCGAAGCGATATCAACCGGCTTTGAATCGATCACTTTCCAGGCCGGAGTGGGTACATGATTCCGGTCAAAGGCTTCTTTCATCGGGATCTTTGAGGTGGTAATCTCGTAGAAATAAGCATTTGAACCGGTGTAGATGAGGTCATACTTCTCCAGTGCAGCAATGACGGACAGGCCCGGAATGCCATTCATCTCATCGCCATCGCATAGGTTGATGACAACTTTGGTCTTCGTCGTAGGATGATCCTTGATCTCTTTGATTACCCTTTCAATGGCAGGAAACACAACATTGACCCATTTCCACTCACAGCCGATCCCGGAAAATGCTTTTTGATATTCCGCTATACTTTGCGTGTAATCATAATAATACTGGAGGTGGGGATCGTCGGTTTCTAAGTAGGGAGCAATAACCCATATAATGTAATTATCTTTCTCTGCTCTAAAATTCATGCTCTATAAGAGAGGCGATGAATTATGAACTCCCGGTTTCGGAACAGGGTGTCCCGCGCGGGTGGGCTGCAACCCGCGTTCCAATTTCAATTTTTGCTCAATAAAATCTGTAAACCTGTAATTCTTAATGAGATTAGCCGGCAAATACTTAGCTCCTTTGATCAAGCCAAGACACGCTGCACTCCCGCAGTTGCATTGAAACGCCTGGTCCATATCCCATTCCGAAGACGGATAAAAGAAAGTAAACTCCTCCCCTTCCTGGATGGGTTTCACCGATAGGAACTGCTGTGTTGTCGTATCAAAAAAAGAATTCGGGTCGCAACTGTGATTGACACAATCCAGGTATGCCGGCAATAACTCAATGTGCTCGTTATCACTTATTTGAATCGTCAAATAGGATGGCTTGGAATGTATCGTCTTCCAGTTAAACCCCGCTATTACTTCATTGGCAAGGAATGCTTTCCTGGAGTATAACGAGCGGTGCCGGGTGATAGCATCCGTTCGTTTCTCTGCCGCAGTTGATTCGAAAGATTTAATGGTTATTAATTTCGATTTGCCAGAACTCATTGCCATGTTGGTTTACTGTTTGACTATGAATAACATTCAAAAGTGGTTTAATCAATTGGATTAAACAACTATAGCAGCATATTCTGAACGTAGATTTATAGCATTGAACAGATTTCACCGATGAATCACACCTGTTTCACTCTCGATGGCGTGACGATGAGGATTCAATGACGAAGCAAAAATGGGTGGCGACTAATTTTCTACACAACGTTCTATGCAGCGCACTTCAACTTCAAGGTCAATGGTTCAACTCTCTTTACTTCTTGAACTTATCACGCAACATTGCCAGCTTTTCTTCCATGGTCTCTGTCTTTGCTTTCTCCATCGACAGAGACTTTTGACCGGATCGCTTCGTTGCTGATTGGCTTGCGTTTGTTGAATCGGGCATAGTTTCTCTGCTGTCCTTAGGTTTTTGGGAATTGACGGCCTTCTCAGGGGGATTCCTGGCTCCGGCTGGCTGGTTTCCAAAAGGATCGGCCTTTAGGGATAAGGCAATGCGCTTTCGCGGAATGTCTACTTCCATCACGGTTACCCTTACTTTTTGTTGAACGGCAATTACCTCTTTAGGGTCTTTAACAAAGTGGTCAGACAACTGGCTGATATGGACCAGCCCATCCTGGTGAACGCCAATATCGATGAATGCTCCAAAGTTCGTGACGTTGGTGACTATGCCGGGCAGCACCATTCCTACCTTCAGGTCCTTGATCTCATGGAGTCCCTCTTCAAAACTAAAGACTTCGAATTTCTCTCGAGGGTCGCGACCGGGTTTTTCAAGTTCAACAAGAATGTCGGTTAGCGTAGGCAATCCTACTTTATCCGTCACGTATCTCTTTAGATCAAGGTTTTTTCGCAATTCGGCTTTGGTCATTAGGTCGCTTACCGTACAGCCCAAATCATTGGCAATCTGTTCAACGATGGGATAGCTCTCCGGATGAACAGCACTTCTGTCCAACGGATTTTTTGAATCCCGTATCCTCAGGAATCCTGCGCATTGTTCAAATGCCTTGTCTCCCAGCCGGGGCACGCTGCGCAGTGCCACCCGGTCTTTAAAGGCTCCATGCTGACTTCTGTAGTCCACAATACCCTTAGCCAGTTGAGGTCCTAGTCCGGAAACATAAGAGAGGAGTTCCTTACTCGCCGTGTTCACCTCTACCCCCACCGAGTTTACACAGCGCATGACCACGTCATCCAGTCCGGCTTTCAATTTCGTTTGGTCTACATCGTGCTGGTATTGTCCCACGCCAATAGACTTTGCATCGATCTTTACTAATTCGGCCAGGGGATCGGTAAGCCGCCGGCCGATCGAAACCGCACCCCTCACGGTGATATCCTGATCCGGGAATTCTTCACGGGCTACCTCGGAGGCTGAATAAACAGAAGCGCCGTTTTCGTTTACCATCACGACAAGGATCTCTTTCGGAAGCCCAATGGCTTTGACGAACGACTCTGTTTCGCGGCTGGCGGTCCCATTGCCGATGGCGATGGCTTCCATCTTGAATCGATCGCATAGGCCCAGGACGATCGCGGCGGACTTCGCCGTTTCGCGCTGAGGTTCGTTGGGGTAAATGACCGTGTTGAAAAGCAGTTCACCTTGTTCCCCGAGACAAACCAGTTTTGTTCCAGTCCGAAAACCAGGGTCCAGTGCCAGCACACGCTTCTGTCCCAATGGAGAAGCCAGTAACAATTCTTTGAGATTGGATGAAAAAACCTTGATGGCTTCTGCATCGGCTTGCCCTTTAGATTCGAGGCGGACTTCCGTTTCCAGCGAAGGTTTTAATAAACGTTTATAACTATCCTTGATGGCCAGGCTAACGTGCTCTGCCGCAGGTCGTGAGGATTTGATAAACTGCTTGCCCAGGATCTGCAAGGCCAGTTCTTCGCTGGGAGAAATATCCAATGAAATAATACCCTCGTTTTCTGCTCTTCGCATGGCCAACAGCCGGTGTGAAGGGGTCTTCCGGATGGGCTCACTCCAGTCGAAGTAATCTTTGAATTTCTGCGCTTCTTCTGTTTCCGTTTTTGATTTGATCACCAAGGAGGCAATGATTCCGTCCTTCCAGAACAGTTCGCGAATATGTTTCCTCGCTTCCTGGTTTTCGCTGATCCATTCTGCCATAATATCCCGGGCACCTTCCAGGGCCTCCTGCTCTGACGCCACTCCCTTCTCTGCATTAACAAAGGAAGCTGCCAACGTTGACAAGTCAACGGTACCTTGTTCGAAAATAGTGAATGCCAGCGGTTCCAGGCCTTTTTCCTTAGCGATACTGGCGCGCGTCTTTCGTTTGGGCTTGTAGGGCAGGTAAATATCTTCCAGGGCCGTCAGCGTTTCAGCATCTTCAAGGGCCTTGGTTAGGGTGGGGGTAAGTTTGCCCTGTTTTTCAATGGATTTCAAAATAGCGTCTCTTCGCTTATCCAGTTCTGCCAGTTGTTCGTGGCGATCACGGATGGAAGCCAATACGACTTCATCCAGACTTCCCGTCAACTCTTTCCGGTAACGGGCAATAAAGGGAATGGTGGAACCTTCTGACAGGAGATCAACAACACATTGTACCTGGTGGGGAGCTACTTTAAGTTCGGCGGCGATCAGGGAGATATTCTTTTCCATTTAAGCTGGTCTTGAGTCTTGCGTTTTGAGTTTGAAGACTGCAAAATTAATTTAAAATTCAAAATTCAAAATTAAAATTGGGAGCCTGGACCATAATCCCGTAAGGGATGATATGTTGGTAACCAATCAACAGCCTCATCTAAAGTCCCGTAAGGGACGTCATACAAGGAACTTTGCAGCGAGTGTGCAAAACTGAATAATTTCACTACCTCGTCTCTACAAGACTCTCAACTTACCTTATAATATTGTTTACCGATATTGCGTCCCTTTGGGACTCTACTTCATTATTCTGAATGCCTTGTTCAATGTTCAAGATTTGAATTTTGAATGAAGAATAATGAATTCTGAAGTGAGTGCGCACCCAAAACATAGCTCAACCCAATCTTAAATTTTAATTTATTTTAAATTAAGGCGCATCCGCCCAGGCATCCATTTTACTGACCAGCGAGTAATAATCTTCCCAGGCCAGGAAACGGGCCGCCAGGGAGGGACCCATGGCGGAATTCATTTCTGTAAAATACTTTTCTTTGAGTTTGATCTCCCGCCTCATTACTTCCAGCAGATTGAACCCCAGGAATTTTGCTTGTCCGGGAGATAAATCAGTGGGATCCCCGGCGTAGGCGGCTATCAGACTATAGTCTTCTCCAAGAAGATCATCGCATTCATGTTCATACCGGGCATATACTTTGAAGAACCCTTCCTTGTCTGGCTTTGACAACGAAAGGGCATCTGAAAGGGCATTGTGCTTCGCAGCCAGTAACGTCGTTGAATCCTCGCTGGGATGAAAGTGAAAGTATTTTAGCGGGGTTTGTTCATAAATCCGAGCACTTTCAAGCATATCAAGAAGGACTTCCGTTTGAAGGAACTGAAGCGCTATTACGCCGTTGTTTGTCGCCCCGATCTCTGCATAATACTTTTGCCACAAGGCGAGTTGTTCAAAGCGATAATAAATCATTTTCCGGGCGTTGTCAAAAGCCTCCTTGCCGTCCACCGATTTATCCGTACCTGCCATTCCGACGATAGCGTTATACGTCAACGCAGAAAGCTCCTGGCCTTTATTCAGGTAATTCTCATACTGATTCCAGAAGGCTTTTTCATGCCATTCGGTGAGACGGATCGTGGTCTTTGCCAGGGCGATCCGATCTTCTCCTGATACAGAGGCTACAAAAATAGCTTTAACGGGTTGACCCGGAGCGGAGATCATCAGCATGCTGAATAACCCCAGAAAGCAAAGTGTTTTCATTTCGTAAAACGCATTTATTGAGTACGGGAATAGATACGATCGCCTGATAGGGTTCATAAAAGCGTATGCCACACGCTGCGGCATGAAAATGCCTGTAAAAAGAAGGATCCGCCTTCGTTGAGGCAGCTTCGCCGGACAAAGAAGCGATCGGATCACAGATTGAGTAGTAATTTCCACATGATCAAGAGGGGCAGTGGATCCCGGAGTCTTAACTAAGGCAGCAGAAGGGTATCTTTGCGGCATGCACGACAATATGACCTCCCCCCACGCAACCCTTTTGAAGAATCTTTCCATCGTTGAGCTGAATGCCATGCAGCAGGCTGTGATCGAAAAAACGGCTTCCTCCGGCGACTTCATGATCCTCGCTCCCACCGGATCGGGTAAAACCCTGGCGTTTTTGATTCCATTGGTCGGCAAGCTGAAACCGGATGGGCAGGGTGTGCAAGCCCTCATTGTTGTACCCTCGCGTGAGTTGGCGCTGCAGATCGAGCACGTTTTCAAATCGATGAAGACATCGTTCAAAGTAAGCTGCTGTTACGGCGGTCACTCGATGAAGATGGAGCAAAATAGTTTGAGCGAGGCGCCGGCAGTCATTATCGGGACCCCCGGCAGGGTAGCGGATCATATTGCCAGAAAATCATTTCAGGCGTCAAGGGTAAGGGTAGTGGTCCTGGATGAGTTTGACAAATCATTGCAAATGGGTTTTCATGAGCCCTTAAGGGTCCTTTTCAAAGCCCTTAGCGGAAAGCAACAACATCTGCTCACCTCGGCAACACGATTCGTTGAACTGCCGGACTTTCTGCCTTTTAAAGAAGTTGAGACCATGAACTACCTCAAGGAGGAGGTAACGTCCAGGCTGCAGGTGAAATTAGTGCGCACCGCCACCCTCGACAAGGTGGAAACACTCATGCGACTGGTAGCAGGATTCAACCAGGAGGTCTGCCTCGTGTTCTGCAACCACCGGGAAGCGGTAGAACGCATCAGCA
>DATHFS010000771.1:0-5859 GCA_035317975.1 Cyclobacteriaceae bacterium
AATTCAAATCGTTTTTATGCTCCCAATGACCAGCAGGATATTAGCGAACCGCCGGGTTTCGCCGGTTGCAATGGCAAGACAGGTATCTTCCGATTTAACCGCCTGGTAAAAGTCAGACCGTTTTTCACGTTTGAGAACGATGTCCGGGCCGAGGATCTCCCTAAATTCAATGTGTATAGATTGTTCACTCTCATCGGGGGGGACCATTATCGTACCGGACTCAATGGAGATATACTCCCTAATTACTTTTAAAACCTCCGTTACGGATACGACACCGGGTGATAAATTCAAAAAGACTCTTTTGCAGTGCGCCGGTGTACAGGTAGAAAGCGGAAAATTGCCGTCTGCAATCAGCACCTTGGCACCATGACCATTGCTGCCCAATGCCATAAGAATATCGGGATGAAGGAGTTTTATTTTCAACATAAATTCAAATTCATCATTGCGTTCTATATATCAAGTCTTAGGGATTTTCCTTTTCCACATAGGCTTGCAACTCTTGATTTTTAACCAAGGGGCCCATTAAAAATAATACGATTGAAAGTCCTATTAATGCTGAAATGCCATAGCCAACAAAGACGGTGTTATAGGCTATGGAATAATTGTACGTGGTCGATAGGTTTTTCACAGCAATTCCGGATAGGGATTGAAAAATCATCCCTCCAAAACCAGCCCCTACACTCGCAATACCCCATACCGATGCAGTTGCACTTTGAGGCACCACGTCCCCCGGGAAAGCCATGCTATTGGCTGTGTACGCTGCATAGCCGAAACTCGCAAAACTTAATACAATTAATGCTGTTGCCGGAGAGCTGATGATAAAAGGACCCCCTATCAGCGAGAATCCCATCAGGGCACCAAAGATCCCGACGGATATTTTTCTTGCCAGCGGCAACGGTGTTCCTCTTTTGATAATGTATTGAGTAAACAACCCTCCGAGGATATTTCCGAAATCAGCAATCACGAATGGAATGATCACAAACCAGCCGATCTTATCCAACTTCCACCCGTGCACATCGACCAGGTACCGGCCGATCCAGAATGTAATAAAATACCAGATTGGATCCATTAACACTTTAGAAAGGGTGAACGCGGAAACAAACCGGGTTTTGATAAGCGCCAGGGGTGGGATGATCCTTCTCCGGGATTCCTTCAGCGAGCGTTCGGGTGTATAGTAGGTAAACCAGAAGAGTGCGACCCATAAATAACCCAATACCCCAATGATAATAAAGGCCGACCTCCATCCATAAGAAGATCCCAGCCAGACGATGAGTGGAGGGGCGATCATTGCACCGATGGCGGCGCCACTGTTAAATATGCCGATCGCGGTAGAACGCTCTTCCGGGGGAAACCACTCACTCGTTAACTTTATCGCGGCGGGCCAGTTTCCTGCCTCCCCAACACCCAGCAACGTCCGGAATATCCCAAAGTGAAAAGGTAATGTTGCGAGCGCCTGTAAAACAGTGGCGGTAGTCCAGAATGCCATGCACAACGCATATCCCAGCCTAACCCGCAGTTTATCAATTACAAACCCTGAAACGAGGTTAGAAACCATATAGCCTACAAAAAAGGCTGTACCGATATAACCAAACGTGTCATCCGGAATTAATTCGCGGAGGGCGCCTTCTGCGCTTAAATAATTGAATGCCAGGCGGTCAACGTAATTCAATATGGTAGCTACTAATGCGAATGACAACATGGCCCATCGCATCCTTGATAAGCGGCCAGGGCTGTCATGTACCGGATTTTGATTCATTCTATCTGTTTCAAACTGTGTAAATCGAATCGAATTTTAAACACCATCAAGGAGTGCTTGTGCTAAAATAGTTTCACACACCCGCATGGTTTTCAATGCATCGCTAAAAGGCGAGGATGTTTCCTCCTTGCGCGATAAAACTGAATTAATAAACTCCCTGCTCTTTCTCTGAAATCCACCATAAACATATACTTCATTGCTGCCGGCGATCTCTTTGGAATCATACCTAACTCCTTCACTCTTTCCATCTGCATAGAGAAAGGCTTCTCTTTCTAATTCTACTTCGCCGCAAATACCGGGTGCGTGCATCGTAGCACGAAAAACCCGTCTCCCTGAAGTCCAACTCCCTATGACGTAAGAACTGGCCCCATTATCAAAATAAAGGCTGGCACCAATCCAATTTATATCGGGGACCATTATGCGCTTACAGCGCGATTCAATTTCAACGATCTCCCCTCCGCAGATCCAGCGAGCTGTGTCTACCGCATGGATGTAGTCATCCAACATCCTGTCCCTGTCCCCTACCATGGGATGAATGTCATATTTACTAAACTCAACGATAGCGTGGGTAATAGGTCCTTTCTTAAGGCACGCTTCCCTTATTTCCTGCAATAGAGGCGTAGATCTTCGCTGAAATGATACTTGTGTGATGCAGGCATTCTGCTGCGCGAGGTAAGCCAATGATTCGGCTTGATGAAGCGTCATGCCCATTGGCTTTTCAATAAACAAGTTGAATTTATTTTTGAGGCACCAAATCCAGCAATCCAGCATCTGACCTGGCGGGCCAATAACATATACTCCGTCCGGCCGAAGATCGGTGAGCATTTTTTGATAGCCCGATACTGAATTTGTTACATAAATACTTTTCTCTGGAATAGTAAACTGAAGGGCCGTTTGCTTTAATCGTTCTTCATTAAATGCACAAATCCCGACAATTTCAACATCTTCGAAAGAATGAAGTGAGGGGTAATGAACCTTATTAGCAAAAACGCCATTCCCGATTATGCAAATCCTAGCCTTCATTTCTCCTGATTATCTTTTATTGTCCGGACGTCTTTATAGGGTCCGGTCATTTTTAGCGCTTTCGTAATAGTCAAAATGATTACCCAGTTTTTCCATGACGGGAAGGGTAATCCGGTCGAGTTCGGCCTTCATTTCTTTGCTTAACGGGTTCTCTACGGATTTCACATTGGCTTCCAATTCGCTGACATTTCTGGAACCAACAAGCGTGCACGTGATGGCCGGGTTTTCCAAAATCCATCGAATAGCAATTTCGGGCATCGTAAGGCCGGATGCTGCACAGATGCGCCGTATCCCTTTCAAGGCCTCGTTGGTTTCTTCTTCTACGCCTTCCTCACCATGCCTGCATTCTTTGGTGCTTTTGCAATTAAAATGCCGTGTCCGCCGTTGCCATACCGGAACATCGTCCAGCGACGGATAAATGTCTGCCAATATTCCCTGTAACAAGGCCATGTACCCGATAACACCAATTCCTTTTTCTTCACACCGGGGCAATGTATCGTATTCAACCGCCCGGCAGAGGAGGTTATACGGAAGTTCATTGACTGCAATTTCACTAAGGGGCAGATCGTTCAACCGGTTATTACTGAAATTACTGACACCGATGTACCGTATTTTGCCTTGCTGTTTTAATTCCCGGAGTGTTTCAAGCGCTTCTTCAATGGCGGGAGGATTTTCAATAATCTTCAAGTCATTGGTAAAATGCCTTATCGAATGAGGGTGTATGGGCCAATGGATCATATACAGATCGATGTAATCGGTTTGAAGGCGTTTTAACGATGCAGTACAATGCTCTATCAGTGTCTTTTTATAACAATTTGACGGGCTGACTTTTGTGCCGATCACGATCTTGTCCCTGCTTATTCCCTTGATGGCTTCCCCCAACGATGATTCACTTCTTCCTTCGTTGTAGGCTTCCGCTGTATCAAAATAATTGATCCCCCTATCGACGGATGCATGAACCACTTCGTTCACCTCTTGTTGATTCTGGTCCCCCCAGTATTCTCCACCACCGAAAGCCCAACAACCGGTTCCCAGGGCAGACAATTCAAGGCCGGAATTTTTGCATACTCGTTTATCCATTTTTCCAAAGATTATTGCGCTCTCATTATAAAACCTGCCGTACATTTAATTTCTTCACAACGTGTTCAAAGTTCTTTGCCAATGCTTCCCAATTTTTTCCGCTGATCCATTTTTTATTGAACAACTGACTTCCCATCCCTAAGCCCGCGGCCCCGGCGCTGAGAAATTCGATGCCGTTATCAAGATTGATACCACCCGTCGGCAATAGTTTGATTTGATTAAATGGCCCTTTCATTTCTTTTATATACCCCGGGCCCAATGACGCGGCTGGAAATAGTTTTACCATACTGGCGCCCAATGCCCATGCCTTATATATTTCTGTGGGTGTAAAAGCACCCGGAAATATGGGTACGTTGCCTTGTACACAGGCGCTGATTACCCGCTCATCGATCGTCGGGGTAACAATAAATTGCGCACCCGCCTTCAGGGCCCTTGTAAGATCGCCCATGGTACAAACGGTTCCGGCACCTATATTCAAACTACCGCCATGCCGATGTACGGCGCTACGAATAATTTCTTCCGCATCAGGGGTATTCATTGTTATTTCTATTGTAGTCAGTCCTGCCCCCTGGAAAAGCGGCAGGACCTGAACTACTTCGTCAAGGGACAAATTCCTTACAATTCCAACTACCGGAAGTCGTAAGAACCGTTCCCAGGAAAATGAATATGCCTCCTTTGCGTCCCTCCCGTTACCCTCCATGATTTTGGAATAATTTAAGGTGTCCTTCCATAGCAACGTTATCGATTATATCAGGAGCAATGACAACGGTGCGGTCCTGCAAATTCAATTCCTGTATGGCCAATTCATAGAGGTGAAAGACATTACTGCCACTGCATAGTACAATGCGCCCTCCTCCATTGTCTTTCAGACTTCTTAATTCCGTTCCAATCAACAGACCACTTAAATAAAAGAAATTCTCCTCCTTCGTTATATGTTCAAATAACTGGCTCGATCGCACCGTGAATAAAGTATGCAACAAGTTCGATGCTCCTGATTGCACGATCCCGAGACAAAACGCTTTTGCGTCGGTTTTATCTATTGGTAATTCATTACTGGACGCGGAAAGGGTATCCTTTAAAATACTATGCTGCGACATCACCTGAAATACTTCGCCGGTCATGTAGGTCTGAAAATCAACTATTTTTCCCTTCTGCACTTTTATATGTTTGGAATGGGTACCCGGAAAAATGCACGTAACAGCTTCCCCGGTATTGATCCCGGTATCCATGCTTGCCAGGCCTATGATCTGTGTTTCCTCGCCCCGCATTACATCGTGAGCCGTGCGAACCCCCGATAGTAACCACACGTTGTACGATGCATCCTTTTCCGCTCCCCATCGCTGAACAATCGCATCGCTTCCATCCAACGAAAATGGCAGCGAGGCATAGGGCAATTCTTTTATCCCGATGGAGGAGCTGGCCATTCCGGAAATAACAACAGGGATGTCGCGTAAGGGGATGGATACCTTATCCGACAATGCATCCACCTCCTGCCGTAGTTGCCTTAAATAAAAATTCTCCTTACTGATTTCCTCTTCCTCACAACAGACCTTCCACCGGGTATGCGTGGCGGCAGTCCCATCACCCGACAGCCTTTCTCCGATAACCTGGTGATCCTCTACATTCACCAACCTCAGGCGGAAGGAGGATGTTCCCCAATCACAACTCAACAGGAAGTTTTGCATCCAGATGGTCAATAGTGGCAAGTATGAATAGTCGACGCCGTTACCATTCCGTAATGCTGCCGTCGGCATTCCTCCATATCGGATTCTTCCAATCATGCCCTTGTATTGCCATTTTTCTAACCTTTTCCTCGTCGATCTCAATCCCTAAACCGGGTAATTTCAGGAGGTCGATATACCCATCCTTGACTCGAAATACTTCGGGGTTTTTAAGATAGTCCAATAGATCAGCGCCTTCGTTATAATGAATCCCCATACTGGTCTCCTGAATGAATGCATTAACACAACTAAAGTCGATTTGTAATGCCGACGCAAATG
>DATHFS010000772.1:0-3895 GCA_035317975.1 Cyclobacteriaceae bacterium
GCAGCGACGGCCGGCACCTCAGGAGTAATTTACAGCGTAACCGACAAGAATACGTTCGACGCCGATTCACGCGTGAATACCTTTGTTCATGTTACGAATGGAGCCAAGGCCCGAAATGGAATTCTTCTTTGTATCAATGGTACTGGAATTCTGAACCGTTGGTTGAATAACAATATACAGTCAGCAGGCGATCCTTATGGGTACCAACGGCTGAATGAGATCGCAGCCCAGGCGCCTATTGGCTCTGCCGGACTTGTCGCCTTACCCTTTGGCAATGGGGCAGAGCGCATTTTGAAAAATAAGGAGATCGGGGCGTCGTTTCATGGCATTGATTTTAATCAACACCATCAGGCCCATCTCTTTCGCGCTGCCCAGGAAGGAATTGTATTCTCCCTGAAGTATGGTTTTGATATACTGGAAAAAATGGGTTCTCATTCCAGTGTGATCCGGGCAGGAAATGCAAATATGTTCCTTAGCCCGCTTTTCCGGGAAGCGTTTGTCAATACTACTGGACTACCGTTGGAATTATATGATACCGACGGAGCCAAAGGAGCGGCGCTCGGCGCAGGAATAGGAGCAGGGATCTATACTTCATTTAAAGAAGCATTTGAAGGCCTTACAATGATCAACTCGGTAGAACCTGATCCATTGAAGCAGGAACAATACCGGAAAGCGTACCTTCATTGGGAGAGTGTACTTCAGTCATTTAAAATTTAGTTGTAAACAGTGTTTTGAGGTACTTACTCACTTCAGAATTCATTATTCATTATTCAATATTCAACATTTGAATTTTGAATATTGAATGCGGAATTCTGAATATTGAAGTGAGCCCACCCCCTGCCACCGTCCTCACCAATCTTTAAATTATATCGTCCACCAATACGTAAACTTCACAACGAGCGCCCGGTTTCTCACTGAAAAATTTTCCGGTAAATAGTTATCCGTGTAGACAAGGAAAAAATCAGACGCCGGACGGTAACGCCACTGGAATCGCGCATTGAGATTGACATTATCTTTTTGATCGTTGTATTGAGCAAAAGCTGTAATAAATACCTTGTTCGTTAATGTCACATCAATCCTTGGGCCGATAAGCCAGAATTTGGTATCCCCTGACGTTTGGGGCAACCGGATATCATTGTAGGTCGAAGACATAGCGATGGCGACATAGGGCTGAAGCCGATACCCAACCGAGGTGGTTAACGTGAACCTCGACCCATGTGCATAATAGCCTCCATTTCGAACGGACGCAGCATACGTTAAAATACTTTGTGGCTTGGAGACAAAATCAAAGCCATAGGCATCAAAATAATGCTCCGTGCCGGTTGCCAGCGTGTCACGGCCTGAGTTAGTAGGATCAAAGGGCGCGAGCAGCTTCACATAATTATGACTCGCCCAGAGGTTTAACGTGCTTCTGGAGCGAAACGTGATCAGGTAAGAAGCAATGGTTTCATTATCGGTGGAACGAAAGGAATTATTGAAAAACAAAGAAGACGTAAGGGAAGGGCCATGGCTTAATACATTTTTTCCTTTCGGAAAATACAAATGGCTGATCATGGGATTTAATCGAATGTAGCCATTGCGGGGAACGTATCCGACCTCCGCATTGTAATTTTTGCCGACATATTCATGCTGCCACAACATAATCCACTTTCGACTAAAATATTGGAGATGGCCGGCGTGGACAAAATCGCTTCCCTTCTTGTCCGGGCTAAAGGATTTGAGAAAAAGTGCTTTCCCCGTCAACATGTTATTGGACGATGCGAGGTTATACTCCAGGCCAGCCGTGCGGTTATACCGCGAATAGACCGGGACGGTGGGGTCCGCACTAGCCTGATAGTTAAGCGATTCTTTGTTAACGAAAATGAATCCGATATTCGACCGGGCAAATAATCTTCGCTGGATGCTAACGACTCCGAAATTCTGGGCGGGAAGGGCGCTGGAGGATACCGGTTTCGTTTGCATGTCCATCATCCCGATTCTCCAGTTCCGGTTGATCTTACCGCTGACCCTGGCGCCGAATTGAATCGGAACACCCAAGCCGATCCGCCGGGAGAAAAAAGGCCGGATCGTGGCATATCCGAAGTTGGCAAACAGATCGCCATTTTCAAGGAAGAACTGTCGTCGTTCAGGAAAAAACAACTCGAACCGACTCAGGTTGGTAACCTGCACGTCTACATCCACTTGTGAAAAATCGGGGTTAACCGTAAGGTCGAGGTTGACAGAGGAGGTTACTCCGATTTTTGCATCCGCCCCTACATTCGCCAGGTACTCGGTCGGCTTTGCATTTTCTATGTCTTTGGATACGCGGCCCAACGTATACGGAATAACCGATAGATTGGTCACGGTCTCCGGCGGCGGCTGGTCCCAAACGAGGGTACCGGTATAGGCCAACGAAGCCGTCGGGAACTGGCGGGGAACCGGAGCCCAACTCGATTTCTCTGTCGTCTTCAGATCATTCCTGCTGAAGTTGATACCCCACTCGGTGATTCCTTTTTTGTAGCGGATCGATTTAAACGGAATGGCGGCTTCAAAAACATACCGGTCGTCATATCTTCTTACCTCCGAATACCATTTGTTATCCCAACTCAGGTCGACCGATCCGCCGCTGTACATGATCCCATCCCATTGGGCTCCCGCAGCGTTAGCCCCGAACGAAAAGCCATTGGTTTGATCTTCAAACGGATCCATAAACAAAAGGAAGTTATCATTTTTGGTAAAACTGAAATCGCGTCGCAGTGACTCCACCATAAATGGACCTGGCAAAAGGTGATAGCAGGTAGCGAGAATATATAGATTGTGGTCATCGTAACTCATTCGCACATCCGTTCGCACGTCGGCGAAGCTGGTATCCATTGGCAGGACCATATAAAAGTCGGAAGCGACTTCACTTTCCTTCCAGGCGACGTCATCCTCGATCCCATCAATTTTTACACTGGCGGAGGCTTTATGAATGTGATATTGGTACTTCGCGTTCTTTTTTTGCGCAGAAAGGGGCAGGCATAACACGATGAAGGAAAGAAGCAGGGCGGCAGATCTCACAGAGGCGTATGGGCTTTTTTGCTAAAAGTAAATATTTTTCATTCATTATGTCGGGATTGTTTATCAAATTACACCTTCATTAAACTTTGCGTTACGATGAAAATAGTTAAAGGGGACAAAGAATATTTCAAGGGCATTGGTCAGATCAGGTTCGAAGGAGCGGATTCGGACAACCCGTTGGCATTTAAGTATTATGATGCACAGCGGAAAGTAGGAAAGAAGACCATGCAAGACCATTTTCGTTTTGCTGTTGCGTATTGGCACACCTTCTGCGGCACCGGCGGTGATCCGTTTGGCGCCCCGACAAAAAATTTTCCATGGCTTCGAAGCAGCGAGCCCGTTCAGCGTGCAAAAGATAAAATGGATGCCGCATTTGAATTCATTACCAAAATCGGAGCCCCGTTCTATTGTTTTCATGACTATGATGTAGTAGATGAGGCCTCTACGCTTAAGGAATCGGAATCACGGCTGGCAAAACTAGTCGACTATGCCCGGCAAAAGCAAAAAGCATCCGGTGTGAAGCTGTTGTGGGGCACGGCAAATCTTTTTTCTCATCCGCGTTACATGAACGGCGCCGCCACGAATCCTGATTTTAAGGTAGTGTGCTATGCAGCGACTCAAGTGAAGAATGCATTGGACGCCACCATTGAATTAGGAGGGGCAAATTATGTTTTCTGGGGAGGCCGGGAAGGCTATCTCTCTCTTTTAAATACGGACATGAAGCGCGAAC
The DNA here is from genome assembly GCA_035317975.1 of Cyclobacteriaceae bacterium. Classification (GTDB taxonomy): domain Bacteria; phylum Bacteroidota; class Bacteroidia; order Cytophagales; family Cyclobacteriaceae; genus ELB16-189. The sequence continues at coordinate 3,770 of DATHFS010000772.1, forward strand.
AGGAGCACATGGCGACGTTTCTACAACGGGCCAGGGATTATGCGAGGAAAAACGGATTTAAGGGCACGTTCCTGATCGAGCCTAAGCCGATGGAGCCCAGTAAACACCAGTATGACTTTGACGCCG
>DATHFS010000773.1:0-3768 GCA_035317975.1 Cyclobacteriaceae bacterium
AACCCCATGTGCGCTTTGGCCTCCACGACCAGGCTGCGTCCTTCCGGCTTGTTGCTACCCAATAGTTTGATATAATATTTGGCATCAAACATCCATTTGTTCAGCTCGATCCATTTGTACCGTTCATTCACATCATACAAATAACTGGGATTTCGCCACAGCGAATAGGGAGGAGTAAGACTTAAACTAAGGGAAACGGAAGACCCGGAAGTCGGATACATCGGGTTATCAATACTGTTCCGCGCAAGCGTCGTGTTGAGTGTCAGGCTATAGGTCGTACCGTTGACGGGGAAAGACGTTGATCTGAAATAATTGTTGCTGTAGTTATAAATTAAGAATGCAAGGGAATTGGTAAGTGAAAAATAGTTATCGGGTCGCTCCAGCCTGCGTCCCAGTCCGATTGTGAGCCCGCTTTGCTTCAATGCGGGACCATTGGTATAATCAAACCTTCCTCCGGTTGCGTATCCGTAAGGCTGCTTGGAAATAGAGTGATTAAGACTGACCGTCAATGAATTTGGTTTCCTGCCCCCCAGCCATGGTTCGGTGAAGGAGAGGCTGTAGCTTTGATAGGAACGGCCATTGGCCTGGGCCCGGAGCGCTAATTTCTGACCGTCTCCCACCGGCAACGGCCTCCACTTGTCGGGATGCAAAATATTACGGGCGGAAAAGTTGTTAAACGCAAGGCCCACCGTACCCACGAATCCATAATAGCCTCCCCAGCCTCCCGAGAGTTCTACCTGGTCGTTGGACTGTTCGTCTACTTTCCATTCAATATCAACCGTTCCGTCGGATGGGTTGGGGCGGATATCTTGCGCAATTTTTTGCGGGTTGAAATATCCCATTTGCGAAAGCATCTGTTGCGTTCGTATCAGATCTGACCTTCTGAATTTTTGCCCCGGAATAGTGCTTAGTTCCCTCCGAATGACGTGATCGTTGGTCCGTTCGTTGCCGCTGATAATGACTTCATCAATTTTTGCCTGTCTCCTTCAAAAATTCTCATTTCCACATCGATCGAATCTCCGCTTACGGCAATTTCCACGGGGGTGACGTGGAAAAAAAGATAGCCATCGTCCATGTAAAGCCCTCCGATATCCCCGCTGCTGCTCTTAGGATCATACGTAGTTTTCCTTTCGATCTGCTCCTTATTGTAAACGTCGCCTTTTTTAATGTCCAGAATTTTGTTCAGTGTAGCAGCCGAGTATAGAAAATTGCCCGTCCAGTAGATGTTCCTGAAATAATATTTATGCCCTTCATTCAGTTTGATGATCACATCAATGCTGGTCTCGTCATGATTCACCACGGTGTCGCTGAGAATTTCAGCGTCCCGGTATCCTTGCGCGTTAAAATAGTCGATGAGTTTCAGTTTGTCGGCCTCATAATCCGCTTTAATAAACTTGGATCCGCTGACTATATTCAGCTTGACATGCTGGTTGATAAATCCTTTTACGTCGGTCCAACTCATGGTGTAACTGGAATCCATCAACTCTTTAATCGTTTTACCGTTCAGGTGAAACAACCCGCTGAGCAACGCGCGATGCAGCGAGAGGCGTGCGTGTTCGTGGGTCTTTTTGAATTGTTTTTTCAGCTTGGGCGAGGGATTGTCTTTATTTCCAATAAACTTGATCTCATTGATTCGCACTTTGGATTTAATGTCGACATCGATCTTCAGGCGAATACCCCCCCGGTTGAGCGTATCTCCTACCTGCGTGACCTTCACCTTTGTATTCAGAAATCCTTTTTTGGCAAAATGCTTCCTTACGGAAACTTCGGCGTGCCGGATCGTAGCATCATTCACGATCTTCCCTCTGATCAGCTTCAGGTCATCCTTGAGGGCAGATTGCTGTGATTTAGTAATGCCTGTGAAAAAGAAATCCGTAAGCCGGGGCCGCTCGGCAAGCTTAACGATTAAATAAATATTCTGACCTTCGATCCGGTCAACCAAAATGGTTACATCGCCGACCAGGCCGTGCTTCCAAAGTTTACGAATGGCATTGGCAATGGCATCACCCGGGACTTTTATTTTATCTCCGACCTTTAATCCCGTAAGGGACACCATGGCATTTTTATCAAGAATAGTAAGGCCGGTCACCTCGATGCCCCCGATAAAATATTCCTGTGGATTGGCATAGTTCAAGTCTTCCGCTTTTCCGACGACAGCAGGATTTTTGTCACGGCTTTTTCTGAACTGAGCATGGGCGGTCAGCGAAGACAATACTACACACACTACCAAAACCGGTATCCTCATCATTCTTACGCTGTTGGGTCTAGTACCTTACCGAATCGCCGTTCCCTCTTTTGGTAGGCGCAAATGGCCTCGTACAAATCCTCTTTCCTGAAATCCGGCCAAAAGGTCTCTGTAATGTAAAGCTCTGTGTAGGCAATCTGCCACAATAAAAAATTGCTGATTCTCATTTCCCCGCTCGTACGGATCAGCAATTCCGGATCGGGTACGCCCGCTGTTTCAAGATAATCCGGGAAGAGGGATTCATCGATCTCTTCGGGCTTAATTACCCCGAGCCTGACTTCCTCGGCAATTCTTCTCACCGCCGTAACAATTTCCGATCGCCCGCTGTAGCTCAGGGCCAGCAGCAACGTAAGTCCGCTGTTGTTTCGGGTGGCCTCCTTGGCCTCCATCAGATTTTTCTGACACACTTTTGGCAAGTGACTGATGTTACCAATTGTCAGCAAGCGAACCTGGTTTTCATGTAGCGTATTGATCTCTTTCTGAAGCGTATTAACCAACAGCTCCATCAAACCCTCAACTTCCTCTTTGGGCCTGCCCCAGTTCTCCGTGCTGAAGGCATAAAGGGTCAGGTATTTGATTCCCAACTCCCCGCATCCTTCGGTGACATCTTTAACGGCCTGAATAGCGTTGCGATGACCAAAAATCCGGGCCGCACCCTTGCCTTTTGCCCATCGGCCGTTACCGTCCATGATAACGGCGATATGCCTTGGCAAATTATTAAAGTCAATATTTTCCTTTATTGAGGCCACAAGACGGCAAAAATAGCCTATTTTTTGAAATACTTAAGTGTAATGACGCTTAGGAAGTGTCACTACACTTAGTATGGATTCTTGGGGCAGGGGATATCGTAAAATGTACGCGTCAGCGTAACTCCAAAAAAGAAATAATTATCAAGATCGCTGGCGCTGCCGTATTGATAATTCTTGAGCCTCGGATTACCACCCGAAATGTTGTCCAGGTAATCGAAAAACGTTTTCCTGATCCCAAGGTCGAGGGCCAGGTACCACTTCGGGTTCAAAACGTACTTGATTCCGCCGCCAAAAGGAATGGAAATTTGGACATTGCTGTATTCCGCAGTTTTGGCGGCATTCCCGGTGATTGAAAATAGCCCAACACCGGCAAACAAATAGGGAGTAAAGCGCAAGTGCCTTTTCGGATCGCGCCAGTCCAGAAAATGGTATTCAAAAACGCCGGAAAGCTCCAGCAAAAAAACGTTGAATGATGCCGCCCGTTTGGCCGCAAAGGCATCCAGGGGATCTACTTTGTCGCTGGCCCCCAGTTTACCTCCGGTTAAGGATGTCCTTACACTTACTACTTTGCTGAGATTTAACCGGTAAAGAACGGTCGCCGCCGGTTTTGAAAAAGCAAAATTATAAGAGCGAACCAGGTCTCCTGTATAATTGAATGTCCCAAGGCCAAACCCAAGCTCCGATCGTTGGGAAAGTTGTGCTTGAGCGGTGACGGCGACGATTAAGGAGAAGAGAAGGGTCCCCAAAAACGCTCTCAAGGAAAATCGCTGAAGC
>DATHFS010000774.1:0-5150 GCA_035317975.1 Cyclobacteriaceae bacterium
TACAGCCACAAACAGATCCTTGCCTTCTGTTAGCACACCACCCGCTACATCGGTTACTTCATCATGGAAGTCCTCCACGACCAATTGTGAGCGGTCCGCCACGCCATCGCCTGAAACATCCTCCAGGCGATAGATCTGTTCTTTTTCTATGGTCATGTCTTTCCAGTCATGGGATCCGTCTCCATTGAGATCCGCTAACCAGGTATTCTTCTTACTGTTTTCAGGCGATAATATCTTATGAAGAAATGCCCTCTTGTCCTCCACGGTTTGCAACCGGATTGATTCAATCTCCCATTCCTGATGACCCCGGATATCAAATTCAGAATTTTTCTGCCGGTTGGTTCGTGTATAATACAACCGACCTGCATCATCGATGTCGATCGAGATCGGATCTGCCACCAATGAATCAACGCCCCATAAACGGAGCGTCAGACCTTCGGCCAGCACGGGAGTAACGGTGGATTCTATGGAGTGCGCTACCGTTGCAGCCTGCAGGGGATCCATCTCGTTTATTCTTGTGTCAAGCGGATCTTTCCCTTTCTGGCACCCGGCCAGAAATAGTAGGATGACCGATAAGGTTCCGGCCCGAAAGATCATTTGATAGATTGCTAACGTAGAGGTTGTTTTTTCCATCTTACTCGGCTATTGGTTTTTTAAGGTAAAGCAACTCCGATACACAAAAATACACTCTCCGGCCAGAGTCAAAATAAGTATTATACTGACGGGCCAATTTTCCAGATCGCCCCATATCGCAGACGCGCCCAACGCCGTGATTCGCGTGGTAACCAAATGAGAGACGGAGATTGTCATTTCACTGGATCAATCGGTCTATCCTCACAAAACAATAGCCTTTGCTCCTCAACGCTCCCACCAACATCTCAAGTTTGTTGTAAAACTTATCTCTTCGCCGTGGATCGGTGCCAATGTGGATGAGAAGGATGAAACCATTCAGGCCATGGGTATCATCCGATTCACGCTTCAGGATGGATTGATAAATCTCATCGGATGACATATATCGCTCCATCATTTCCGGATACGTATAATCTGCTGCCGATGAGGTACCGGGACTGAAATTAACAAGGTGTAAACCCAGCTCCCTTGTCCACCGTGCAATCACAGAATTATACCATTCGTACGGAGGCAGATAGTAGGGTACAACCTTCTTTTTAATTCCGAATTCAGCCATCCTTTGGTAGTTATTTTGAAGATCGGTCTTGAATGCTTCTTTCGTCACGAGAAGGCTATCGCGTTTTGTCCAGTCTGCATACAGAAGATGCCTGTCCGAATGGGCGCCCATATAATGGCCATCTTTTTTCAGGCCGAGGATCAATGACTTGAACGAGGGATTGGCATAAAAATTTCCAGTGAAAAAGAAAGAAGCCTGGACCTTATTTTTATGCAGGATCGTTCGAATGACCTCTCCCCCATCGGCAAATTCATCGCCGGTGAGTACGAGTGCAATTTCTTTCTTGTTGAGATTACCTCGTATGATTGCTCCATAACCGTCAATAATAACTTTTCCTGTCACTAAAGTTGATCCTGTCTTTTGGGCGAGGGCGTTTGACCTGGCAACAAACAAACTAACCGGAATGAGGATAGTGAGAACCACCTTGGGTAACTGCATAGGATATATTTTTTCAGGTTTGAATTCCAAAACAAAGCTAGTCAAATAGGAAAAGTGTTTATATTGAAGAAAAAAAACCCGTTGTTCCGTTTTTAGCATTGAACACAAAATAAAAAAATGAAAAACGTCTTCATCGCCGCGTTAATTTCAATTCCTGTCATCGCCTGTGCGCAACAGGATAGTTCCGCAGTCTCGCTCCCAATAAAAAACCGAATCGTATTCTATGAAAAGGAGTACCCGGACAACCGCGTTTCGAAAGACAAGCGCTTTGACCGGGCCCTGAAATGGTTTGCCCGTGCATTCCCGGATTCAAGGGAGGCCTTGAACGTTTCCGATAAGAAGGCCGGTAAGATTTCCGGAACTGGAATTTTTAAAGTCGTTACCGGTGATGCCGGCAGTTCCGGACCAGCCCGTGAAGGGACATATTACTGGGTAAAATTCGTTGTAGCAATCTCCGTAACAGATGATCGTTGTACGGTTCAAGCCTATGATTATTATGAAAAGCCAACGGAGAAGGGAGTCACTAATGATTATTCGAAAGTGGAGTACCGGTGGCACGACTTTGTCAGGGGCAAGCCGTGGACCTCAGGCGATCAACGCCTTTTTAGGGGCCTGGATCAAAATACATTGTCGTTGATGGCTTCCCTTGAAAAAGCAATGAAAAGGTGAGGTCCCAAATTCCGGCCTCGCGCCAATCTCGAAAAGGTCTCCCGCAGACCTGTCTGACGAAGCCTAGGCGAAGTCAGATCGCGCAGATTTACGCAGACTTGCTCCGGCTGATTTTCATCTGGCAATCCTGCTTATCGGGTTTGAGCATTTCTGCGAAGATCTCGGCGAGACTACGGCAGGCTTTGGTGTGCCAACACTACGCTTAAGCACAATTGTTCAGACCCTTCAGAAAATTTCCGCGCAAATCTGCGTGATCTGCGGGAGATATTTCATTGGATCACGCAGATTGTCGGGGTCACGTAACCATCTTTCAAAATTGGCCAAATATTCCCTAATATTGTTTCACGAAACAAAATTTAGAGAATATGAAATTTGCCTTGCTTTCCGTTACCTATTCCGGCCTGTTTTACTCGGGAAAAGCGTTGTCTCTTGAGCAACAGGTCCACAAAGCGAAACAACTTGGTTTTGAAGCCCTTGCCATAGAAACAAAACGACCGATTGCCTCTCCCCTTGACCTTAGCAAAACAGATCGCGCCCGTTTAAAAGCCGTTGCGGCGGATGAAGGCATCGCCTTGTGTGCTATCGAAAGCATGAGCAATTTCTGCAGCCGGCACATGGAAGAGCGGGAAAATAACCTGGCCATGATGCGTTTTGTGCTGGACCTGGCGACTGACCTGGGCGTTACGATAGTGAAGATCTTTGCAGCCTGGCCGGGCATAATTGATGATGAAGAGGCCCTTGCTATGTATGCGCCCTATGACCGCGGGAATTACTTCAAGCCATTAAATGCAGCCGACCTTCGTGTGTGGAGTCGGGCCGTGGATGGAATCCGCGAGGTAGCGGCGGTGGCCGCCGACAGGGGTATTACACTGTTGCTTCAAAATCATGCACCTGTCCTTAATCCGGGATACGAGGATACCCTTGCCATGATGCAGGAAATCGACCGGAAGAATGTGAAGTTATGCATCGACGTGCCCCTCTTTTCCGATCGCCAGCGGACCGATTATGTTCGCGAAGCCGTGGAAAAATGTGGTAAGGATCTATTGTATACACATTATGGCGCCTGGAACTTTAGTGAATCACCGGAAGGTGATGTAATTCAGGATCCTGCTCCGACACATGGCGGAAAGATCAATTACGAAACATTCATTGAGGCCCTCCATCAGCAGGGATATTCAGGTTACCTGGTGTCGGAATATTGCCTGCCGCTTATCCGGAATCATAAAATCTGTGGCATCGACGAGGTCGATAAGGCGACGAAACTTGGACTGCGCTACATGACCCGATTACTGGAACGAGTCAAGTCCGGAAACAAAATTTCTACCCCTAAACTCTCTTTGGCGTAACTCATTCATCTTTCAAGATTGGCGCTGGGCATTCCCGGGGCTCTTTACGCACTTCTAAATTCGTTATTCCTCATTCAATATTCAACATTCGAATTTTGAATATTGAAGTAGGGTTCCCAATTTTTTAATTTTAAATCTAAAAACGATGAAGGTCCGCCTGATGATCATGATGTTCCTCCAGTTTTTCGTCTGGGGATCCTGGTATGCCACGGGTGGGAACTATATGAAAAGCCATGGTATGAGCGACATCATCTACCTGGCCTATATGGTTAGTCCCATTGGATCCATCGTCTCTCCTTTTTTTATGGGAATGATTGCAGACCGGTTTTTTCCTGTTCAAAAAGTGATGGGCGTAATGCATATCCTCAGCGGAATTTTTGTCTTCTGCGCCCCATGGCTGGGTGCTGCCTCTCCGACCCTGTTTCTCCTCTTCCTGCTATTTCACATGCTTTGCTACATGCCGACCGTCGGCCTGGCATCGGCTACGGCATTCCACCTGGTAAAAGATAAGGAACGGGAGTTTCCGTTGATCCGTGTTTTTGGAACGTTTGGGTGGATCACCGCTGGCTACATTGTAAGTAAGCTCCTCCATGCGGATACAAGTTCACTTCCCCTGTACGTCTCCGGCGCCGGCGGCGTGATAATGGGACTTTACAGTTTTACGTTACCCCATGTTCCTCCCCGTGGTGCCGGCAAACCGATCTCCTTTCGTGATGTCATTGGTCTTGATGCATTGAAGCAACTGAACTCAAAGCCTTTCATTATCTTCATTATCGGTTTGCTGCTGATCAGCATCCCGTTTGCCATTTACTTTCCCTATGTTCCCATCTTTCTCCATGCGGCCAACATAGCTGATCCGGGATTCATTATGACCTTTGGCCAGATGTCAGAAGTGTTCTTTCTGTTGATCATGCCGTGGTTTTTCCTGCGACTTGGAATTAAATGGGTCATGGTCACGGGTTTGCTGGCCTGGTCGTTGCGGTATACTTTATTCGCCGTCGGGGCGCCGGATGCCATCACCTGGATGATGATTGGTGGAATACTTTTGCACGGAGCGTGTTATGATTTCGTCTATGTTGCCAGCCAGGTTTACATTGATAAAAAAGCTTCTCCCGAAATACGGGCCCAGGCGCAGGGATTTTTTGTGTTGATTTCCTATGGTGTAGGGCAGGGATTGGGAACACTCACGGCAGGCTGGATATACAATTCAATTATGTCGGGCCCTGGTGAAGCCACCTTGCAACAATGGAGTTCATTTTGGATGATCCCCCTTCTGTTCTCCGTAGTCGTTCTGATCCTGTTTACGTTTGGGTTCAAGGAAAATATAAAGCCCGTAGAAAAAGTCATTTCCCCCTAATCATGGGGCCGTTCCCTGTTGAAGTGCTGAAGTGTTAAAGTGTTTAAGTGTTGAAGTTGGTTGGGTACCAAATGGCCAGGTGTAGGTCACTACTTAAACACTTAAACACTTCAGCACTTAAACACTTCAACACTTAAACACTTCAGCACTTAAA
>DATHFS010000775.1:0-3952 GCA_035317975.1 Cyclobacteriaceae bacterium
GCGCACCAAAGAAATCGGGATTCGCAAAGTGCTCGGAGCCTCTGTATCGAACCTGGTAGCGTTGATGTCTAAAGACTTTTCGCGGCTGGTGATTCTTTCTTTTGTCATCGCAGCGCCGGTATCCTGGTGGATGCTGAATAAATTTTTGGAAAAGTATGCTTATCGGATTGAAATCCCCTGGTGGATATTTCCACTGACTGGAGTGGTTGCACTGGTCTTCGCCATCGTTATTGTAAGTACACAGGCCCTTCGCACGGCGCGGGCGAATCCGATTAACTCGTTGAGGACGGAGTAAATTTAAGATTTAGGATTTAAAAGTTGAGATTGGGGGAAGTGTAATACGAGACAGAGTATACTCACTTAGGAATTTCAGCCCGCGCTTGCATTGAGATTCAATTTCGTCTCTACGAGACTTCATTTCTACCACATAGTTTGTTTACCAATATTTCGTCCCTATGTGACTTTATTGAGAAATGAGAGTAGGGAGATTCTTGGTTTTCGTCCCTATGGGACTTTGTTGTGAAATGAGAGTAGTGAGATTCTTAGTTTTAGTCCCAGAGGGATGAAATATCGGTAGATAAATCCCATCCCTCAAACGCATTTCTATCACATAGTTTGTTTACCAATATTTCGTCCCTATGTGACTTTATTGAGAAATGAGAGTAGTGAGATCCTTGGTTTTAGTCCCAGAGGGACGAAATATCGGTAAACACATCCCACCCCTCATAACCAAGTCTCGTAGAGACGAAATAGTGGACTCGTGGTTTTGTATCGAACAAGAATCTTGAATTTTGAAATAAGGTACTCCTTTCTAAAAAAAACCTACCTTCGTTCAAGTCCAAAGGAATATGAACGAATCGATCAACCAGACCTTTCCCAAATCGTATTCAAGAATAGAAATAGAAACCAAGGCTTCGGGCTTTACTATGGCATCCGATCCCTTGACTGGAAGCCTCTTACGAACCCTGGCCGCTTCCAAGCCCGGTGGTAAATTCCTCGAACTGGGTACGGGTACCGGTTTATCCGCTTCCTGGATCCTGGACGGAATGGATGAAGGTTCGACTTTAGTTTCCATCGACAACGATGCGGCCTTCCTGACGATAGCAAAACAGCATTTGGGCAAGGACAAGAGGTTAACCGTTGTATTGACTGATGGTGCCGAATGGTTCGCCAACAACCGCAGCCTGAAATTTGACTTCATCTTTGCCGACACCTGGCATGGAAAATATTTGTTGCTCGACGAAGCATTGTCGATGTTGAATCCAGGCGGATTATACATTCTCGACGATATGCTGCCTCAACCTAACTGGCCGGAAGGACATCACGAGAAAGCACTGAAATTGGTTGATGACCTGGAGCGGCGGCCCGATCTCCATCTCACCAAGCAACATTGGGCAACAGGGATCATCATTGCTGTTAAAAAACATGAACTCGAGTATAAAATTTAAGATTGGAGACGACTCAGCTTGAGAGTATGGCTTGTTTTTTTCGGACTTCTACTATCGCATATTTTTATTTCGCCCTTTCAGGGCTAGAGATTTTTCATACACGCTACTATTCACAGGGCTTCACCCTGTGCTGATATATAGCACCCCTTCGGGGCTTGAAAGGTTTTAGTATTATTGTTTTGTGGCAAACGGTGGAGGAAGGAAAGCCTGACAATTATATATATTGCCTCGCCTAAAAATCGCTTATGTGATGAGGGGACGATTGAGTGGGCTGACTAAAAAGGTATTGTTTGAAAAGTCAAACCAAATTATCTGTTGCCTCTGCGCCTACTTTGCGCCTCCGCGCCTCCGCGGTTTAGAGTTTTTCACTGCAGGCGCAGGGACGCAAAGTAGGCGCAGAGATCAAAAGAATATTTGGCCAATTTTTTTACTTAGTACTTTTTAGTCAGGCCCCAATTTTAAATCTTAAATTTGGATCCCATGAACGAGCCCGTCGCTGACAACTGGTACGAAAATTTCTTCTCCGGAATCAACTGTGAGCTCTGGGAGAAAGTGGCTACGCCGGAATGGACGGAGGATGAAGTGAATTTTATCACAGATGTGTTGGACGTAAAACCGGGGGATCAGTTGCTGGACATTCCATGCGGAGTTGGGCGGCATTCCGTGGCCTTTGCAAAACGGGGATTTCGACTTACGAGCGTAGATATTTCGGATGAATATATCGGCAAACTCGGTGCCCGGGTAAAAAAAGAAAAATTGTCGATTCAGATCGTTCACGGCAATATTTTATCAGTGAAAATACCCGGTTCATTCGACGGGGCCTATTGCATGGGCAACAGTTTTGGCTATTTTGATATTGAGGGGATGAAAACCTTTGTGACGAAAGTAGCCGCTTGTCTAAAATCAGGTGCCCGATTTGTCATCAACTCGGGGATGGTGGCGGAAAGCATTTTACCGCATCCCCCGGAACTTGTGAACTTCACATTCGGCGACACGACGATGGAGATCGACAATACCTATGTTGCTGAAGAAGGCTACCTGATCAGTCGCATACTCTACAACAAGGAAACGAACCCCGAGCGACACAGTTTTAAGCATTACATTTTTACCCTGTCGGAGATTATCAGGCTTCTGGCCTCGGCCAATCTGAAAACCATTGCGGTTTACAATTCGACCCAAAAACTTCCGTACCAGCTTGGAGATCAGCAAATGTTTTTGGTGGCTGAAAAAAAATAAAGGGCACCCTCGCGCCCTTTGATTGTTGAATCGGGTTGAACGCTATTTCTTCTCAAATTTGAAGGACACTTTTACCTTGGCACGGTAGGACTCCACTTTACCATTTGCTTTGAGTACCATATCGAGTTCAACGACTTCTGCGACACGCAGATCGCGCAAACTCTTTCCTGCCTTTGAGACAGCGGCTCCCGCCGCCTTTTCCCAGGATTCCGTGCTTGTTCCAACAAGCTCTATTACTTTATAAACACTTTCAGCCATAATAACCTCCTTTTGGTTTGGTTAAATTGTTAAGACTTGTACCGCATTCAATGTATTAAAAATTCGGGTGCGAAGCAAGTTGTGGCCACTAAGTCACTAAGACACGAAGAACGGAATAAAGGGCATTGTAGTATCAATCCCAGGCTGACACCTGCAGTGCCTCGAGAAAGGATGAAACCAGAGATTTGTGTCAAAGCGTCTTTGTGGCAACGGAATAGTTGACGTTATCCATATCAAAATCAATTATTATATTCGGGTAATTTTAAATTGGCCAGCTTCAATTAAGGCTTTGAACCGATTGCAAATGATTGCGAGAATTTGGCACGGTAAAACCGAGGCAAAGGATTTGGAACCTTATTCGGATTTTCTCAGGAAGGTGGCTATCCCGGATTATGAATCGGTCCCTGGCAACAAGGGAATGACTTTTTTAAGAAGGATAGAAAAAAACGAGGCTCATTTTACGCTGGTGACTTTTTGGGAGTCGTTGGAGGCGGTAAAAAAGTTTGCTGGACCGAATTATGAGAAAGCGAAATATTACCCTGAGGATAAGAGGTTTCTATTGGAATTTGAAGAAAAGGTCGTCCACTATGAGGTTTTTGCTTGAATTTTTCCCGCAGATCCCGCAGATTTACGCACACGCATTTTCTCCCACTAGGATTTCCCCAACGTGTCATGATCGGGAGTAGCGGGAAATATGCCATAATCTGCAAGATCCGCGGGAAAAAAATGCCTTAAACAAAATTAGTAACCCCATGAAAATCACCAAGACCATCATCACGGTTGTAGCATTGATCACACTCGCCTCATTTCAAGTCGTTCAAAAAAAGAAAGTCGTCTTCTTCGGCGATTCCATCACTGAGGCAGGTGCGAAGCCGGGTGGCTATATCCTGAAAATCGGCGACCTGGTAGCGGGAGAGAAGCTAACGGACCAATTTGAGTTGATCGGAGCGGGGGTCAGTGGCAACAAAGTGTATGATCTTTACCTGCGCCTGGAAGACGATGTGTTGAGC
>DATHFS010000776.1:0-3622 GCA_035317975.1 Cyclobacteriaceae bacterium
AATTGGGTTTGCAAATAGCTCTCGCCCTTATTGGTGTTTCCATAGATCAGCGCGCAGATTGGTTTCTTGCCACAACGGGATCGGCATTGAGGGGGAAAAGTTAGGAGCCGTTGTACAGTTTGAGCATAGGCATGCGTGCGGGATCACCAACAAGCACACCGCGACTAGGCTTGTTGGTGTCTCCACGCTTATCCGCCGCAAACACCAAAGGGCGGATCTTGCCAGGCCTAAGTCCCAGAGGGGACGAAATATCGGTAAACTCGAACAAACTGTCTCGTCAAAGTTCCGTAGGAGCGAAATATTCCCGGCCTTTCCACCCCCCATTCAGAAAATTTTCGTTATATTTATAGAAAATTTTCCATCATGCGAAATACCCAAATCACCGAACTCTTGGGCGGAGAGAAAATCCTGGGGAAATCGAAACACCTGTCCGACCTGGCCGAAGGAGGTCTTCCCAAGCAAGCGTTGATCATCTTTCTCAAAAAGAGCAACCTTGACGAACGCAGGCTCTACTCTTACCTCGACGTCACCAAGCGCGCTCTAGACAACTACAAGCCTCATGAAAAACTGCGGCTCTACATATCCGACAGGCTCATTCACCTGGCGGAGGTCTATGCCAAAGGCAAGGAACTCTTCGACTCATTTGATCATTTCAACGAATGGCTCAATCGCCCTTCTATTGATCTTGGTGGTGAAAAACCAATGGACTTAATACAAAGTCAAGCAGGACTTAATCAGCTATTGACCCTGTTGGGCCGCCTGGAGCATGGAATTTTAACGTGATTGTCTACCGGTGCACCTTAAAGAAATGGGCCAGGGATATCACGGGCACGGGTGCTTTCCTGTATGGAGGACGCTGGAATGATCCCGGAAAATACCTGGTCTATACGGCTGAAAATAACGTACTGGCAGCCTTTGAGGTGGCGTTGCGCGTACCATTGGAGCACATCAGCAAGAACTACGTAATGGTTCCCATTGAAATACCCGATAAAACGGAAGTGATGGAACCGGCTCTTCCCCGCCAATGGCACTTAAAAATGGAAATTACGCGATCTATTGGGGAGAAATTTGTAAATGAAAGAAAGTATTTATTGATGAAAGTATCCTCCGCTCTCATCTCCGACTCTTTCAATTACCTTATCAACCCCAATCACGCCTTAATAAAAAAGGTGACCGTTTTGGACGCCCGTCCCATTCTCTTTGACAAGAGATTACTGGAAATGATCCGATCAAAAAAGAATTAAGACTAAATTGGCCTGGAATTGCCGGATTTAAAAATAGAAAATTGCCTTCCCCGACTTTTGTCGGTGGTCAATCCTTAAATTCTATCATTCCGTAAATTCTGATTATGAATCGCCTCCGCATTATCTTCATGGGAACCCCCGAGTTTGCCGTACCCAGCCTGGAAGCACTTGTCGAAAATAAATTCGACGTAGTCGCAGTCGTTACTGCCCCCGATAAGCCTCAGGGTCGCGGGCAAAAGCTGATCTCTTCACCTGTGAAAGAATGTGCGCAGAAACATACCATTCCCGTTCTTCAGCCTGCGAATCTTAAATCGCCGGAATTTCTGGAGGAGTTGAGAAGCTTCCAGGCCACGCTTCAGGTCGTCGTCGCCTTTCGCATGTTGCCCGAAACCGTCTGGTCCATGCCGCCGCTGGGAACCATCAATCTCCATGCCTCCTTACTTCCACAATACCGCGGCGCGGCACCGATCAACTGGGCAATTATTAATGGAGAAAAGGCAACTGGGGTTACCACCTTCTTTCTCAAACATGAAATCGATACCGGCAGCATCATCTTTCAGGAAAGGGAGCCAATCGATGATAACGATAATGCGGGGTCACTCTATGAGCGCTTGATGAAAAGAGGCGCGCAACTGGTAGTCAGGACCGTTCGGGCCATTGAAGGGGGGGAGTACCCCTCCTTGCCGCAGCCTGAACCCGGAGAAATAAAACACGCCCCCAAGATCTTCAAGGAAACCTGTGAAATCCGGTGGTCTCAACCCGCACAACAGGTCCGCAATTTTGTCCGGGGCTTAAGTCCCTACCCGGCAGCATGGACAGTGTGGAATGGAAAAACGTATAAGATTTTTGAAGTTTCCATTGCCCTCCATCAAAAAGAAGGCAGCCCGGGAGAATTTACAACCGACAACAAGAACTATCTTTACGTTAAGGTATTCGACGGATGGATTTCGGTTGACGAATTTCAACCCGAGGGGAAGCGCAGAATGACAGCAAGAGAATTTTTGGCGGGAAATAAGTTTTGACGCAGGAACAGAATGATTATCTCCTTTATTGCAGCGCTGTCAAAAAACCGAGTCATTGGAAAAAACAATGACCTCCCCTGGCACCTTCCCGACGACATGAAATATTTCATGCAGACCACAAAGGCACACTATGTGATCATGGGAAGAAAGAACTATGATTCGATACCGGAAAAATTCAAGCCATTACCCAATAGAACCAACGTCGTGGTGACTCGTCAAGAAAGTTTCAACGCTCCGGGCTGCATCATCGTTCATTCGCTGGAAGACGGTATCGAACAAGCCCGCCGGGGCAACGAGCAGGAAGCGTTTATTATCGGAGGGGCGGAAATCTTTAAGAGTGGGTTCCCATTTTCGCAGCGCCTTTACCTAACGGAAATAGCTGCCGAGGTAGAGGGGGACACCTATTTTCCGGAATGGAATGCCGCCGAATGGAAGGAAATATCGCGCCGGCACCACCCTGTGGACGCCCGCCACGCCTTTGCATTTGATTTTGTTGTTTACGAACGAAAGAGTTGAACTGCTTTATTAACTTACCTCAAAATGGATCCCTATGGAATCACATAAAAAAATACTCGGCATCCTCTTTGTCGTACTGGCCACGTTTCAAGTCATGTTAATGCTATTCCTTGGCCTGTTTTTCACCACCATCTTTACATTTGCCATGAGTCAGGCCGAACCAAAAGATGCCCCTATTATCGAGTTGGTGATGAATGTGGTCCGGTTCATTCCAACCCTCGTCATCATTTTCCTGGCCGTGCCTGCGCTGATAGCCGGTATTGGTCTCCTTGCGAAGCAAAAGTGGGCCATGATCCTTGCGCTGATCATGGGGTGTCTTAATATTTTTTCGTTTCCTATCGGCACAGCGATTGGAATTTACACCATTTGGGTCTATGCCGAAGATCAGCGTCAATCCAAAGTAAACCCGGCTTAAGAAGCACCCGATGGCCAGCCCGCTGAGTAACAAAGTCATCTGGCTAACCGGAGCGTCGTCCGGCATTGGTGAAGCAGTAGCGTATGCGTTAGCCAAATTGGGAGCCAAACTGATTCTCTCTGCCCGCCGAAAGGATGAACTCGAGCGGGTGAAAGGAAACTGCCTGCCAAAATCTCAGCCTCACATCCGGCTTTTGCCCATCGACTTGTCGGAATCCTCTACACTCTCCATTAGTGTTGAAGCGGCCATACAGATTTTCGGACACATTGATATGCTCATCAACAACGCAGGGATTAGTCAGCGCAGTCTGGCAAAAGAAACGGGTCTTGAAATAGACCGAAGAATTATGGAGGTGGATTACTTTGGCACGATCGCCTTGACAAAATACCTGCTTCCCCATTTTCTTAAGAGAAAGTCAGGGCACT
>DATHFS010000777.1:0-4466 GCA_035317975.1 Cyclobacteriaceae bacterium
AGACGATACGCCAGCTAAAAAGGTCTATGGGTTCACGTATGACAACATTAACCGGCTCCAGAATGCCCAATGGGGAACGCTCGATGGGGCTAACACGGCAACCTTGAGCACGACTGTCTACCGCGAAGGAATCACCGGCTACGACAAGAACGGGAATATTGCCAGCCTGGTCCGAAACGGCAAGGCGGGCAGCAGTCTGGCGACTTACAGCTATACCAACGAGACGACCACCAATCGCCTGGATTACGTGACAAATACAGCTGTCACTCCTTCTGTCGTTACCGACTTTACTTACAATACGATTGGTCGAATGACTAAGGAGGTAGAGGGAACAGCGTATACATTGAATGTGACTTACACTCCATATGGCTTAGTGAAGGAAGTCAGGGATGCTTCCAACAATCTCCTGCAGAGTTATACATACGACGACCGCGGAAGCCTGATAATGAAGATCGTTGGCGCAAGTGCCACACCCTTAATTCCTGTTAAGAAGACCTTTTATGTCCGCGATGTGAACGGTATGACAATGGGGGTCTACGAGCAACCACCACTGATAGGATCTCCAGTTCTTAAGGAGGTGCCCATTTATGGTGCTTCGAGGATTGGAATGATGAAACCCGGAGCGACCGCCCAAACTGACCGATATCTGTACGAACTGAATGATCACCTCGGCAATGTCCGGACCGTGATTGGGTCACTTCCGGATGACATTTACCTCGCTACCATGGAGACGGAAAATCCGACAGTCGTGGCAAAAGAGAATTCGCAGTTCAAAAACATGGGAACCTCGTACATCAATACAGCGGCTAACAATACACCGGGAGGTGACGAGATTGTTCGAGTTAACAACGGGTCTCCCAATGGAAGCTATCCGGGGCGTATTGCCGGACCAGGAATTGTTTTGAAAGTCTCGCCAGGGGATTACATTTCGGCAGAAGTCTGGGCATCTTATCAGAGCAGTACGGGGAATCTCAACAACACCCTACCTATAAGTTCCATTGTCACGGCAGTAGCCGCCATTTTCGGTGGATCGAGTGGGGTTCCCGGAGATCCGGGAAAGATATTCAACTCATTCAACTCGACGTATGCGACGCCAGGCTTCGCGGGAGCGGTCGGATCGACCAATGCAACCATCCCGGCTGCATATCTGAACATGATCATGTTCGATCCGAACCTATTGACCGATTCCTCATTGCCAATGTCTGCCATTCCAATCAGCGGAAATCCGGACACGAAGCAAAAGCTAAGCATCGGACCGATCCGTATCCCTTCGCCAGGGTATGTTTATATTTGGGTAAACGACGATAGTAATACGAATACTTGGGTATATTTTGATGATCTGAAGGTTACGCAGGTGCACTCGGCGATCGTTGCCGGTGGCGATTTTTATCCCTTTGGCTTGGCGATGAACGACCGCCAGGTCGCGATCGACCCTTACCGGTATGGGTACCAGGGACAATATTCGGAGAAAGATTCATTGAGCGGATGGAACACATTTGAGCTGAGGATGTATGAAGCCAGATTCGGGAGGTGGTTGAAAACTGATCCTAAGGGTCAATTCAGGTCACCATACATAGGCATGGGCAATAATCCGGTTGGTGGGGTTGATCCTAGTGGTGGGGAATTCTTTGATATCTTTGCAAATGCCGCAGGAAAAGAAGCATGGTTTGAAACTGCTGAGGAAGCGGCAAAAGCTGGTTTTGCTACGTTAGTGAAACAAGATTTACCAGAAGTTTTGATCACAATAGGTAGATTGCCTTCGGTGGCCACAGCGGGTGCAGCTAGAGCGGCTGCTGCATTGGCTAAGTTAGGAGGCAAAACGTGGACCGTTAAGTCTCCTATAAAGCCGAAGTTTGAATGGACCGATGACATGGTTAGAGGTAGGTCCTCTGAGTTTCGATTTGATGATAAGAATACCGATTGTGTTGAAACGGTAATGGATATTTTGAGAGGAACTGATCCGGAGATATATGAAGCACTAACAGAAAAGTATGGATCGGGTCGTGGTGGTACTGTATCGAGTGTAAGGCAGAAGATTGTGAATAGGGGTGGCAGATTTAGATTAACTGATCCGATGGTGGGTGATTTAATGATTTGGGATGACCCTGAGGATGGGTCAGGTCACATTGAGATGGTGGTAAGTGCCAATGCGGATAGAGTTCATGGGGACACTTTTATTGAGGTGTATGGATCCGGAAGCAACAAGGTTCCGGTGCCAAGGGTATCAGGCAAAGGCTGGCTCAAAGTTGGAGGGGAAGGTATGGAAGGTGGAATCCATCCAGCATCGTTGTCCCCGTTTGTAGGGTATTGGACTCCATTTTAGATCAAAAAGCATGTTTAGACCTCGTATTTTATTAATTACTTCAATAATCCTTGGTTGTAATTTGAAAGCTACGACGGAAGGAGCGGAAAAGCCGTTAAGGTCGGGTGAAAGCACTCTACCAAAAATCGTGATGAGGATTAAGTGGACTCAAATAGTCCAGAAAATATCCGAAGAAGAACTAAGGAATAACTCAGGCGATTATTTGCCGCTTTTTATACAACTTAAAAAGGATACATTAATATTTTCCAATAAGTCTCTGAATAGGATTGATTTTTTAAGTATAAATGGTGAGTTGATCAGTAGCATTGGGTACGGGGGTTTTGGAGTCATCGACGTGGTAAAGTTTTACTATCAGAGAGGAGTATTGTATTTGCTGGATCCTTATCGGGGACTTTTTGTGATAGATGTTTTTAAGAATAAACTGGTATACAAAGATGACCGTACAATTAATTTTTTTTCAACATTGAATGATAATCTTTTTTATCAAAATTCAATGAGTAGAAAGCCAAGTGTTTTAGAAGTTCTTCCCAATAACAGCGCACTTATTGACAAAATTGGAGTGCTGAAAAAACCGCTTGAGCAAAATTATTATTCGATTTTTGTGAATGATTCATTGTTGACCGGGGTAAAATTCTTAGGTCAAAATTTTGATTCACCTTTTCAGGTTGAGACTTTGCGCTTGGGTGACCTTACTTTGGTAAAAGAAATCTCTCTGGACAGTGTGTGTTCTTCTTGCTTCTTTTTTCCCAGAATGCTCTCGGAGAAACTCATCGTTGCCACAAACACTAAATCAGGGAAGAACTATCTTTATGAGATTACGGATGAGGGCAAGTTAAGCAGACATGAATTGGTTGTCCCCAATGAATTCAGGCCGCTTCTTGGATTCGAATATACCCCCTTTTACAATGCTGGTTTCAATTTTGATTTTAATCCAATAACCAGAGAATTATTTGCAATTGGCGCTGATGAGAAGGAAATCATTTTATTTAGTTATGATCTTAGTGAAATCCTTCATTAAGTTGACTTTAATATAACCTAATTCCATTTTGTCAAGAAGGCCGAGGTTTTGAGAAGTAAATAGCGAGCGCCCAAGATCTATTGTTAAGGGAAAATATCATGAGGACCGCTTCATTTTACGTTTGTTTATTCGTTGTTTCGTTGACTGCCAATATTGGTGCCAGAGGTCAGGATGGTATCAGGCTAATTAGATTAGATACGTCAGTTATCAATTCCAGCCTGGGCCTGTCCAGCCCTCAGAAGAACATGCAGCCCCCTGACAGTTTGGAGATTTTAAGAGTCGACAGCGTTCGCAACCAATTGCTCAAGCAAATCGCTCAATTCAACGAAAACATACATCGGTCCGGGAAATCTGTCGATTCCCTTACCGCAAGCACATTGAAGCAACTGAATTCAAAGCTGGAGTCCCTTTCAGGAAGAGGATCAGTTATTCTCAATTCGGCCCAGACTTCCCTTCCATCTAATACGATTCCAAATCGAGGAGCACTACCTATTCCAATCGGTCAACCAGGGCCATTGAACCTCGAGAACTCCTTTCAAACTCCCGGTTTGCCCAACTTAAATCCCATCCCGTCGAATACCGGCTATTCAATGCCTAAATACATGTTGCCCAATTCAGGTACTTTGAAGAATTCTGTCCCTCAAATAAACAATCTCAAACTGCCCAACATTTCGACCAAAGACCTTGTCAATGGGAATCAATTATCGGAAGAACTGCAAAAACTGCAGTCGCTCCCTGGCAAGAAAATTTCAGGTGCGGGACCGATCAACTCGCTTACCGACCTAAGATCCTTGGAACAAAAAGCTGGAACGTATAGTCAGGACCTGCAAAAAGTTAAAGCCGGTGACTTCCGAGAAATGGACGCACTTCCCAAAGAAGCCGAGAACCGGTTAACTACCATGTCGGAATTTAAGGAATTGAAAACCAATGAGACCAAAGTGCTCGCTGAGAAAAATGCATTCGAGAAATACCGGGAATCTGTTTCCAGGATCACCGCCGGCAAAATCAACGACGAAGACAAGTCGTTCGCCAAACAAGCCCTTGTCGACCACTTTGCCGGCCAGGAACAAAAACTCCAGGCGGGAATCGCACAACTAAATAAGCTGAAGAAGAAATACCACACCA
>DATHFS010000778.1:0-2194 GCA_035317975.1 Cyclobacteriaceae bacterium
ACTGTATTGATTTTGCTGACAATAAATTGAAATAAGGAAGAATTAGCCACGCGAGGAAAAGGCCAACAACAAAGGAAAGGAAACTATAAATAAGTGATTCGGTAAGAAACTGGTTGACGATGTTCACCCGCAGAGAGCCCACTGTTTTGCGAAGCCCAACTTCTTTTGCGCGATTCGCAGATTTAGCCGTAGATAGATTGATAAAATTGATCATGGCAATGATTAAAATAAAAGCGGCCACAGCGCCAAATAGCCACACAAAACGGATATCACCATGCGATACAGGATCTTGAATGCCCTCTGACCTCAGGTGTATGTCATTCACCGGTTGAAGTTCAAACCATCCAGCCTTTGACATTTCTTTGGCATTTGGCACCCCTTGTTTTATCCAAAAAGGGAACAGATACTTTTCAACCATACCTTGCATCTTTTTTGCGAATTGCTTCGGATCGGCGCCAGGCTTGAGGAGAATGTAGGTGGGATAATTAGTAGCACCCCAATCGTTCTGTTCATTATCCCAAAACTGTACTCCTGTCATCGTCATTAAAAAGTCAAACTGAAGATGAGAGGTGGCTGGGAAGTCTTCGATCACTCCCCCAATCTTGAATGGATTTTTTTCATCGTTATTAAGTATAAATGCTTTTCCGACAGGATCTTCATGCGAAAAGTATTTGTCGGCCTTCCTTTTGGTGATCACAATAGTGTGAGGTTCACTCAATGCCTTGACAGGATTGCCATAGACAAATGGAATTTTCAAAATGTCTAATAATTCCTGATCAAAATAGACGAAGCCTTCTTCATAAGTATTTTCAATTTTATCAGATCTTCGGATTTCTTTACTGCCGGCGCCAAACAATTCGCTCGAATTGTATCGGCCTGCTTTTTCTATTTCAGGATAATCGTCTTTAAGCGCCTTGGCAAACGGAGCTTGAAACCAAACGTCCTTTCCTGATTCTCCCAAGTAGTTGTAGGCCTGGACAACACGAAAAATCCTATCACCATCGGGATAACTTTGGTCATAGCTTAACTCATCCTTGATAAACAGTGCTATCAAGAGGCATGATGCAATGCCTAATGCGAATCCGCCAATTTTTATGGCGGAATACATTCTTTGTTTGGACAAACTTCTCCATCCTATTTTGAAATAGCTTTGAAACATATCGATTGAATTAATGGTGGTGGATTTTGAATTTCGAATGGCGAATGGCCTGAGGTAATTAATTACCTGGTACCAATAATTGACTTTGGCTTTGAATACTGATTTCTTACTTAAATCAGATAGAAATTTTTCATCAAGGTCTCCGCGCACTTCTTCAGCAAGCTCGTTTCTTAGAAACTTTGTGAGCACTCGTTGAGCTAGGCGAGGAGGTACTTTTTGCTTCATTTTTCTATTCAGACTTCAAACTATTCACCGGGTTCATCAAAGCAGCTTTTATGGCTTGAAAGGATACTGTGAATAACGTGATAAGCACTGCTCCCCCCACAGAGAGAACAAAAATCCACCACGAGATTTCAGTGTGGTATTCGTAACCGCGAAGCCAATTACTCAAAACAGAATAGGCAACCGGAACAGAAACGACGCAAGCAAACAAAACCAAAACGACAAAATCTTTTGAAAGCATCTGCCAAAGATTCGTCACCGAGGCGCCGAGCACTTTGCGAATACCAATTTCTTTGGTTCGTTGCTCGGCTACGAATGAGGCTAAACCAAATAGTCCGAGACAACTTATCAAAATGGCGAGCACCGCAAAGACGGAAGCTAATTTCGCAACGCGCTCTTCGGAGTCAAATTTTTTGGAATATTCCTGATCGACGAATTTGTAGTCGAAGGGCGCAGAGGGGAGATGTTTTTTAAAAATGGATTCTACCACAGAGAGGGATTCGCTGGCACTCTTGTTTGGGCTGAGCTTTAGGTTTATCCAGTTTACATTCTCGTAATTCAAAATGTAAATCGTCGGTTTAACCGGACTGTAGGGAGACTCCATGACCATATCTTTCACTATACCCACAATATGAAGTTTTACGTCATCTGCGGTGACTTCCATGCCGATCGGATCCTTTATTCCCATATACCTTACAGCCGTTTCATTCAGTATCATGCCACTGGAGTCGGTCGAAAATTCACGCGACAAATCCCGTCCTTGAGCAATTTTCCAATTCACTGTTTTTCCATATTCATGGGTTATCCAAATCG
>DATHFS010000779.1:0-3043 GCA_035317975.1 Cyclobacteriaceae bacterium
TGAGTTGTTGATTGATCAGCGGCGTAATCTCTCCGTGCACCACGGACGTATTCACCCCTCCCTTTTCAACTATATTCCCACCCGTTATGATCCTGGTAATGCCTCCTCCGCCTTCCGCCCGCCGCCAGCGGTCTTCCTGAAATTTACTTCTGCCATCCGCCATTTCAATCCCCCTGCAAATGGCATCCTGAAGGTGATGAATGTATTCAATAAAATTTTGCTTAATGCCCGTCATACGATTTCACAGTATCAACAAATATCTTTGCGTGGTCCACGGGAACATGGGGCAATATGCCATGCCCCAGGTTGGCAATGTATCGCTGCTTGCCGAAAGCCCGGATCATGTGCCGTGTTTCTTTTTGAATCACTTCCCTCGGCGCCAGTAGCCTGGCGGGATCGAAATTCCCTTGCAAGGTTATTTGGTTGCCGGCGAACACTCTCGCCTGGGCTGGGTCGATACACCAGTCAATACCGAGTGCTGACGCGCCGGATCGGCCCAACTCTTCCAGCGCAAACCATGCGCCTTTCGGAAAAATGATTACGGGTGCAAGGGAACGAAGGGCTTCAATTATCCTGATCAGGTATTGCAATGAAAATTGCCGGTAGTCGGAAGGCCCCAACAGACCCGCCCAGCTATCGAATACCTGAACGGCATCGACACCGGCACGGATCTTCGCTTTCAGGTAACCGATCGTTACCTCCGTAATTTTCGACAACAACTGATCGGCCAGGTCGGGGTGCGTATAACAAAACGAGCGCGCTTTGTCGAATGTCTTGCTCCCTTTTCCTTCTACAAGATAACACAGGATCGTCCAGGGAGCGCCGGCAAATCCAATGAGGGGAACTTCATTGTTCAGGGTTTGCTTGGTAAGCCGAACGGCATCCATAACATAATCCAGTCTTCCCACAGCATCCGTTACGATCAGGGAATCAATGTCTTTTTTTGAATGGAGGGGATGGGGAATGGAGGGGCCCTTTCCTTCTTCCATCAGTACTTCTACTCCCATCGCCTGAGGAATGACCAAAATGTCCGAAAACAATATGGCGGCATCCACACCAATCTGGCGAACCGGCATGACCGTTATTTCCGTTGCCAGTTCCGGTGTTTGAATGCGGGTAAAAAAATCATACTTGGCTTTCAGCTTAAGGTAATCCGGCAGAAAGCGACCTGCCTGTCGCATCATCCAAACCGGTGGTCGGGGTACATCCTCTCCCCGAAGTGCTTTTAATAGTAAGTCGTTCTTAAGCATGAATTTATGGTCTGGGCGATTTTAACTTTTGGATTTCGTCAAGAATTTTTTTTCCAATCGGCGAGGCCTTCACTTCGTCCGCCGCCTTCGTTCCGGCTTCCCTCCACTGATCCTTTCTATATTTTTTATCCACCCGGAAATTAGCAGTCCCATCGACACTATGAACCGCGCCTCTAAAGTGTATATGGTCATTCTCCAGTTGAGCCAAGGCGCTAATGGGTACCGAGCACCCTCCGTGCAACTGCCTCAAAAAATCACGTTCGACTTCAACACATTGAGCGGTAGGATCGTGATGAAGCGCGGCAAAAAGCTGCGCTACCTCTTTATCTTCTTTCCGGCACACCACGGCGATGGCTCCCTGGGCGGGCGATGGGAGCATCCACGATAAGGTTGTCGTGCCGTTCAAATCGAGCCCCAATCGTTCTACACCTGCCCTGGCCATGATGATCCCGTCCCACCCCGACTCCCGGAATTTTTTCAAGCGGGTTTCAACATTTCCTCTTACGTTGACCAGGGAGTGATTTGGAAATCGTTCCAACCATTGTGCCCTTCGCCGGATACTACTCGTCGCAATAACGGCTGGTTTTGAATCGTCCGGTACAAATCCGGTTTTCGCAAAAAGAATATCTTCGTGTGATCCCCTTTCCAAAATAGCCGCAATCGTCAGTCCTTCTGCCAACAGAGTCGGAATATCCTTTAATGAATGAACGGCGGCATCGGCCTGATCATTCAGCAACGCTGTATCCAACTCTTTTGTGAAAACGCCCTGGATGCCGATTTCGTAGATAGGGCTGACCAGGTCGAGATCTCCGGTACTTTTAACAGGAATGATTTTGCAGGCCTGCCCGGTAGCCTCCACTTTCTTTGTGACAGCATAAGTTTGCCATAAAGCAAGCGGGCTTTCTCGAGTGATCATTCGAAGGGTGCGAGGCATAAACTTCTGTTTGTAGAGACGCGATGGTTTTCCGAATGGCCGTTTCCTGAATCTTTTCCTGGAAGGAATTCACGACCAGCGTTTCCAGCAATTCTCTTCTCCTTCCCGGTTCTCCTTCAATAAAATGCGATGCATATTGCGAATAGGTGGCAGAGATCGTTTTGTTAGAAACTTCCGTATCTAAATTAAGCTTATTCCGGACATTCCTGACCAGGGACATCAGGTCGCGTTTACCCGTCCATTCAATAAATTCAATTGCTTTTTCCCTCGCAACTTTCTTTACTTTGGGTATTTCGGCCAACCGGTCATCTACGGTCTTGTTAATTTCCTTTGAAAGGCTGTCGATGTCCATCACTTTATAAAGTGGATCATTATACACTTCAGGGGCCACGTTTTGAGGTATCGATAAATCAAAAATGAATTTTACCGGGCTTGTGGCGAGCATCGCTTTGGTTATAACCGGTTGGGGCGCCGTCGTACAAACGATTACAAAATCGGATAACGACAGAACGGCCTGGAGATCGCTCAACGGGTGGGTCTGGACCTGATGAGCCGCCGCGGCTTCCTTCAACTTTTCTTCACTCCGGTTGACAACATGAATATCGGCCTGGGGGAGATAGGTCTTTAGATTTTTAAGGGTCAACACGCCGATTTCTCCTAACCCCACCAGCGCGATGCGGGGTGAATCCATTCCTGTTTTTTTTATTTGCTGTGTGACGGCATAGGAGACGGACAGGGTGCCATCCGAAAAGGAAGTCGTATTCTTTACAATCTTAGATAGCTGAAGGGCCTGATTGACTAACCGCTCCAGGTAGCCATCGGTCCGGCCATGTTCTTTTGCCAATTGAAACGCCGTCTT
>DATHFS010000780.1:0-7233 GCA_035317975.1 Cyclobacteriaceae bacterium
TCTTATTCCATAGGCGACGATTTCGGATTTTGGTTTGGCAAGCAGACCATTGCGTCCTTCGATACGAAGGCCTCCGGTTGGATGAATTATCCGAATGTCTCTATTGGGTACCGGGCCCGGAATGATGTGCTTTTCACCTTGAAGGGCGAAGCACTGATCAACCTCTCATCAAAATCCACGGTGGCCGGAATGACCGTCGGGGATCGCACGACTAAATACAACGGATGGAGCGCCGCACTTGTGATGGAGCAGCCGCTCTACGGCAAGAAAAGTATTAGCCTGGGGGTGCGCGTGATGTACACTAATTTTTTCTGGCAAACCTGGTCCCTTCAGGAATCAAACGACCGCATTATTTTTTACCCCGAGATTATCATAGGATTTATTTTGTGATCTGAAATGAAGATGGAGTCAGGAAAAAAAGGGAATAGGAAATGGAACGTCGCCGTGTTCGTCATGATCCTGTGGTTAGTCGTTTCAGGATGTGAACCAAAATATGAAGCACCTGTTCCCACTACGGCCTGGGCTACTTTTGATTCCCCAAAAGCAGTTCCGCTGAATGGGGTGTCGAGGACATTCATGGAGGGCGTTTACACGGTAACGGATGGTGCCAATCAATTTGGCGAACAGGTGGCGTTGAAGTGGAGTTACGTGACCAGTATTACGGATACGACGTATTATTTGTCTGTTTTCTGTGCAAAAGACGTTGCCTACTTTGTCTGCGCAGGCAAAAAGTTTAACAATTCATTGATTTTCAACGGCTACTGGCGCAAGGTGATCAATGCAGAGACCGGAATTGCCCGATTTACGATCAATGATCAGCATGGGGCCACTCAGTTGCTGAGCGGGTCACCGCAAATCGGAAAGGGCGACATCGTTTTAGAAGGCACGTGGGGTAACGGTGATGCGGTACCCGCGAATAGTTTAGCGTTTAGTTATGTGCGCCCTTTGTATGAGAGCAAACCTTTGGAAATTGTGGGACAACGATCCGGCGGCCGGTCATCGGATCATTTACCCGTAGCGGAGAATTCGATCGGAATGATCCGGTATGCATCCCGCCTGGGGTCAACGGGAATAGAAATGAATGTGCGCCTTACGTCGGACGGGATACCAGTTCTTTATCACGACAATACGCTTAACCTGAGCCTGATTCAGAAGAATGGCCTTGTCGGCAGCATTGAAGATTATTCGTATCAACAGATCAATACGTTTGTCAGGCTGATCGACGGGGAAAGTATTCCGACTTTGAACGATGCCCTCAATGCCGTGGTTTACAGCACCGACATCCGGTTTGTCGTGATTGACACCCAATACATTGGAACCCTGGAGGCCGTGCGACAATTGCAAAAAGAATATTTGCAGAAGGCACTGGACATTGGGAGAGATATCCAGATTGTCATCGGCTTGCCGGCGGAAGATAAAGTCAATGCTTTTTTGGCGTTGCCGGACTACGTATCGGCACCGGCACTATGTGAACTTTCTCTGGAGGATGTCCATCGGACACAGGCTTTAGTATGGGGCCCGCGCTGGACATTGGGAACGCAAGATGCGGAAGTGGCCCAGGTACAGAGCGAAGGTCGAAAAGCCTTTGTCTGGACCCTCGACGATCCCCTCTATGTCGATCAATTTGTAAATCAAAGCAATTTTGACGGCATCCTGTCCAATTATCCTTCTGTTGTAGCCTATTATCACTATGTCAAGCAATAGCATTTGCTCCTATATATATAGGTGTTGGTTGGTTGTCCTTATGGGATTTTCCTCAGGATGGGCAATGGCGCAAACCGAGACTCCATCGCCGGACTCGACTTCACGGGGAACATATGCGCTGGTGGCTTATATAGGGGGAGGAATGTCCCGTTTTGTCGGTACCGCAGGTAGTCCCCAGGGGTTTAATACTTCAATCAATAGAAATAGCCCTTCCGGAACTTTCCGCCTGATGTGGCATCCTGATCATCTCTTGCGCGTGGGAGTAGAAAGCGGGTGGACGGGCTTTTATAAGTATAAAGTTCAAGGAGGAACGTACACCGCTAAATTAAACCATACTGCGACTCCGATTTTGCTTGTGTTTTCGATGCCTGTTACAAAACGGCTGAGTCTATTCGCCGGCACCGGAACGTATTTGGTGACCTCCTATCTCGACTACGTCGGCAAAGTCCAGCGCAGTGCATTCAGTTTAGGATTCATGGCCTCCGCCATGTACGTTGTTCCTCTTTCAGAACGGGTCAGCCTTGCGGGAGAATTCAAGTGGATCAATGCAAGGGAGACAAAGGATACGAACTTGTCATTGCAGTTGATGGTAATCTGGAGTCTCTATCAATGGTAAGCGGGAAACGGTGATCGGTGAACGGTGATCGGTAATCGGTGGTGAGTCCGAGCCTGAAGACTGTACAATGATTTTACTTGCTCTTACATGATGAATTCGGTAATCCATAAAGATATAGGGATTAAAAAAAATTGAATGATGGTGTACTCAATAAATAGTGGTAGGCACTCATTAAGTAGGTAAAATCCACCGATCACCGATTTGAAAGCCTACCCTCGCGGCCGCTTCCCCCTGGGCTTGGTATTACTACCCCGCTTCTGTTGAAATTTTTCTTTGGATTGAAGAGTACGGCAAAGGCCGATTTCCAGCGAGATGAAAATATCGCGTCGGGTTCCGTACAGATCAGGTGCGCCGGGGTTCCCATTCACGTCGGGCGGTCCATCGCGGGTTGTCAGTTGATGAACATAGACAGGTGTTCGGGAATCAAAAATACTGAAGTTGGCGCGGCCGTCGAAGTTCAGGCTCCAATCGTCATTGAGGTCGAAATCGGAACGCAGACCAATCGCTGCAAAGAGTTGAAAGGCGCTGAATTTATCTTTTGAAACATAAACCTCGTTGGTCACCCTGGGTACAAATACACCATCATAAGAGATTGAATAGCCGGGATCGGAAGGAACACTGACACCGGAAGGATATTTCAATTTGGCGCTGGTATGCGTGATGCGTTCTTGTCCGTTGAGTAAAAGACTGGGCGCAATGGAGGCGACCAGACTCAACCTGAAAAAAGCAAGGTCATTGACATGGATCTTGAGTGCAGCCGGCACAGTAAAGTAATGCATCCTGACATTGCGAAATCCTACATCGCCGCCGCTTGTGTTTCTTATTTTGAACACCTGGCCAATCTGAAGATAGGAAGGGGTCAGAGCAAAACCGTAGCCGCTTTTGTCGTAGCCATAGTAGAATCCGATCGGGCTGGCCCGGAGAACGCCTTTGCCGACAAACCGGGGATCCCTTTGCAGTCCCTGGTCGATGGTAAACGGTACATTGAGTCCGCCGAATACCCCAAATGACTCCACATTTTGACTGAGGACCAGGTGATAGATGACGAGCTGCAAACCGGTAAGAATGAATCGCATCCCGGAGGGCTGATAGTTAGATGAATTTAGGGACAACGGCCTCTTTTTACTATCCCCGGAATTACAAAACTAAGACAAAAAGTGAAATGAAGACGGTCATTTTTGATTGCATTTGGCGTATTTTTCAGTCTTCAAACCCGATAGCCTACGTGCGCGAGCAGATAAAGAATTTTTTTGAAGGCCTCCACTGGAGAGGCAATATTTACAAAGCCCTGGTCTTGTCATTGTTGGTGCCGATGGTATTGTATACCGTTTGCCGGATCTTGTTCTATTTTTTTAACATTGATTTTTTCCCCGGCATGACGATGCCGCGGTTTCTGCGCATCCTGTTTGGAGGATTGCGATTTGATCTGGCTGCCGTTTTGTATTCGAATTCTCTTTTCATTGTCATGATGATTTTGCCCTTCCCGTTTCGCTTTCGTCCGGCTTACCGGAAAGCGCTGACCCCGATTTACCTTGTCACGAATGGAATCGCTATGGCGGTCAACGTTGCCGATTTCATTTATTACCGCTTTTCGTTGCGGAGAACGACGATCAGTGTATTTGCTCAATTTGAAAATGAACAAAATTGGGGCGGGTTGTTTTTTCGCTTCCTGTTCGACTATTGGTATGCAGTAGCGGTATGGCTTGCGTTAATGGCCATCCTGGTGATCTTGTTCCGGCGAATCCGATGGGATGGTCCGCAGTTAAAAAGCAAGGTGGCATTTTATACTACAGGTGTTGCTATGATGCCTTTGGTCATTTATTTATTTGTTGGGGGTGCACGCGGAGGATTTGCGCACAGCACGAGGCCTATTACCCTGAGCAATGCCGCCGAATATGCCAAGGTACCCAAGGATATTAACCTTGTACTGAATACACCTTTTGCATTGATGCGTACGGCCGGCGCCAATGTGATTAAGAAGTCAACCTACTTTTCTTCCGAGGCAGAATTAAAAAGCGTCTTTGATCCGGTCAGAATACCGAAAGACACCGGTGCGTTTCGCTATGACAACGTCGTCGTTATCATTCTTGAAAGCTTCTCGAAGGAATTCATCGGAGCCTATAACAGGAATCTGGAGAACGGTACCTATAAGGGCTATGCGCCTTTTCTTGACTCGCTGATCGGAGCAGGCCGGGCCTACCAATATTCATTGGCTAACGGCCGCCGGTCCATTGACGCTATGCCTTCCGTAATCTGCAGTATTCCTTCGATCGAAGTGCCCTATGTACTTTCTCATTTCTCCGGGAACAAAGTCAACAGCACCGCCAATTTGTTGAAAGAAAAAGGATATTACACGGCTTACTTCCATGGGGCGCCCAATGGTTCGATGGGTTTCCAGGCTTTTGCCAACCTGTGTGGTTTTGATGATTATTATGGGAAGGACGAATATGATCAGGACGGCGATTTTGACGGAATATGGGGAATCTGGGATGAGAAGTTTTTACAATTCTTTGCCCGCAAGATGAATACCTTCCAGCCCCCCTTCTACACAACGCTCTTTACCGTGTCATCGCACCATCCCTACGCCCTCCCACCGGAATATGAAACTAAGTTCAAAGGCGGGCCGATGACCATTCACCGCACGATCGAGTACACTGACTATTCCCTTCGCAAGTTCTTTGAGACCGCCAGGAAAATGCCGTGGTATAAAAACACGCTGTTCGTTTTTACAGCCGACCATGCCTCCGCCGACATTCAATACCAGGAATACAACTCTGCCTGGGGATATTTTTCGATTCCAATCTTCTTTTACAAACCCGGTGCAGATTGGTCTTCCTTTAAGCCCGAGATCGTGCAGCAAATCGACATCATGCCCACCATCCTGGGCTACCTGAATTATGATAAACCCTACGTCGCTTTTGGGAGGGATATTTTCAAAGAAGATACAGAGCCGTTTGCTTTTAACTACCTCGACAACACCTATCAGGCTTTTATGGGAGACTATCTGTTGATGTTTGACGGCACAAAACCCACGGCATTGTACGATTTCAAAAAAGACCTGAGACTGGAGTACAATCTCCTTACTCAGGTTCCTGAGCAGGTTTCGAAAATGGAAATCAAATTGAAGGCATTGATTCAGCAGTACAATAACAGGATGGTGGATGACAATCTCACAATCGAAGGACCTCAGGCGAAGATTATTGGTCATTAATTATTGGTTCTTAGTTCTTGGGGATTGACGCCTGGGGGTTAGCGCTCGGCGCTTAGTGGTTTGTCCATTAGGTTAGGAAAACTCCACTAAGCGCCAGGCCCTAAGCGCTAATCGCGGACTACGCTAAATTATGGTACACACGCTGAACATCATCATCCCCCTCCAGCGCTTCCACACATTTTAGCACGTCATCGTTTTTCCCCTCGGTGAAAACAGATGGTTGGATTGAGCACGAGGTTTCTAATCATAAAGTTTAATAGTTCTAATGGCTGCCACCAGTACAAAAATTGGTGACAATCTCTTCGAAGCCCCGAAGGGGTGGAATATGTCAGCGCAGGGTGAAGCCCTGCGTGAAAAGCAAAAACGTCAAAAATGAGCCCTGAAAGGGCGAAATAAAAAACTCCGATAATTTACGTTGCGTGAAGTGATTCCGCCCTTTCAGGGCTTCAAGCTAAACGATAATCGAAACACAGGGCGTTGCCCTGTGCTATTGATGACGCCCTTTCAGGGCTTTATTTAACCGAACTCATTCAACAGGATAATAACAGGATGGTGGATGATGACCTGACAATCGAAGGACCTCAGGCGAAGGTCATTAATCATTAGCTTTACACAGGACGATGTCCTGTGCTGAGTGATATTGCCCCTTCAGTGCAATGGGAAATATTCGAACTGAGGGATTACTGCCCCCCTCTCCAAGGTGGAGAGGGGCCGGGGGTGAGGAGAAGCACTACATCGCAATGGGAAATATTCGAACTGTGGGATTACTGCCCCCTCTTCAAGGTGGAGAGGGGCCGGGGGTGAGGAGAAGCACTACATCGCAAGGAGAAGTATTCGAACTAATGAATTTACTGCCCCCCTCTCCACCTTGGAGAGGGGATGGGGTGAGGAAAAGCATAGGGCCCCGGACTAAGCAAGATTATGGTAAACACTCTGTACATCATCATCCCCCTCCAGCGCCTCCACACACTTTAAAACGTCATCTTGTTCCGCCTCGGTAAGTTCTTTCGTTGCTGAGGGAATATACTGTAAGCCGGAACTTTTTGGTTCGAGCCGTTTCGTTTCCAGGAATTTAAGCATGTGCCCGAACTCACTGAATTTAGTATAGATGGTGATCGCATCGTCGTCGCGCTGAATGTCTTCCGCTCCGGCATCGATCAGGTCCAGTTCGAGTTGATCCAGGTCGAGTACGGCAGGATCGAATTTAAAGACTCCTTTTCGCTCAAAGAGAAAGGCAACGGATCCGGAATTTCCCATGCTGCCTCCATTCTTGGAAAAGTGCAGCCTGACGTTGGCAACGGTCCGGGTCGGATTGTCGGTGGCGCATTCAACGATGATCGGTATGCCATGAGGAGCATAGCCCTCATAGATCACTTCCTGAAAGTCCTTTTCTTCTTTGGAAGAAGCCCTTCGTATTGCAGCCTCGACACGGTCCTTCGGCATGTTCACGCCTTTTGCGTTTTGAATGACGGCCCGCAGTTTTGGATTATTTTCGGGTAACGGGCCGCCCTGCTTTACAGCTATGGCAATATCCTTTCCAATTCGTGTAAACGCTTTTGCCATCCTGTCAAAGCGGGCAAACATGGTGTGTTTTCTCTTTTCAAATACGCGACCCATAATGCTGGAGTTTGATGCCTGGCCCATCTGGAACAGGCAGGGTGCAAAAATAGAAAAAAGTACTTAGTTAATAGTCTTGCGTTCT
>DATHFS010000781.1:0-2694 GCA_035317975.1 Cyclobacteriaceae bacterium
CATCAAACCAGCCCGCCGAAAGGGGTACACCGCGGTGGGGACAATTGTCACGCAGGGCAAAGGGTTGGCCGGAAGGATCTCTTCCAAAGACTATTTTTTCACCCAGGATCTCTTTGGGCACCAGCTTTCCCTTTTTCAGAAATGAACCATGAAAAGCAAGGTACCACAGGTCCTTGATAAAAAGAGATGCATCCGCCATGGTTTAACTTGCTTTACCTTCCCGCTCCGCGTGGGAAAAAATTCAGCCAAAAAAAATAGGGCTGTTTCTTCAAACAGCCCTATTCAGTTTTTACTTATTATTTGACTTTCTTGGTGAGGGCGTCAATTTTACGCTGCGCTTTATCGTTTCCAAGGGACAGCGCCTTTTTATAAAGCTCCAGTGCCTCCTTGAAGGTTTCTTTCTTCTTGCGAGGGGCAAGTTTAGTGCGGTTGGCGGCTTCCTCTACGGCCTGGGCACGTGCATAATATGAATCCCCTTCGCTCATTTTGCTTTGCACCATGATCTCCTGGACTTTAGCTTCGATCAATGAAAGTTCTTGCGTCTTGGTTTGAATCTGGGATTCCTTGTCCGTTAACTCTGCTTCCTGTAACCCTACGGTAGTGATCAGGTTCTGGTTGGTGCTTTTCAACTCTTCCACACTAGACTGTAGCGCAGCAAGTTCCTTACCCTTTTCTTCCAGGTCGGATTTTAATTTTTTCACCAAAGCGGCAAAGTTATTCGTACTTCCTTTGGACTTTTTCAGTGCTGTTTCAAGATCCTCGATCTTATTTTGGGTGTCTTTAACATAATTGTTAATGTCTTTCATCCGCGAGGTGTAATCTTCATAGGTGGTCCCTTCCACCATGTTCATACGGAGCAACTGTCGGTTGGCATCAATGGAATCCATAAGGGTTCCTACTTGCTGTAGTGTATTGGCAAACTGCTGGCTGGTTTGCAGTTCTGCTTTTAATGAATCCACCTGGGATTTAAGCTTTTCTTTCTCTCCTCCGCAGCTCATCATTACTGCACCTACAGCCAAGACGATTAGAAGTTTTTTTACCATACAGTTGTTAGTTTTATTTTCACAAAAATACGCCGTTTCGGCCTGCATTGCCCAAAAACAAATTATTTTTTTAATACTTTACTAAATCCTTCCGCTTCGCGTAAATTCGCACCCGTTCTTACGTACCAATACGGTTTCGATGCCCAAATTAATCACCACGCGGACGCGTATCGCAGACCTGGGCAAACCTCGGATCATCATTATCGGAGGGGGATTCGGAGGGCTTGAAGTAGCCAAAGGCCTTCGCGGAGTAAAGGCTCAGGTGGTCTTATTTGATAAGTACAATCATCATACGTTTCAGCCCCTTTTATACCAGGTAGCTACCTCGGGCCTGGAAACCAGTTCCATCGTTGCTCCTTTTCGGAAATTATTCGGGTCACAAGCCGACTTTTATTTCCGGCTGGCCGAAGTCATCCATGTGCGGCCAGACGAACATTATATTGAGACCTCCATCGGGGGCGTGAAGTATGACTATCTCGTCGTAGCCAGCGGGGCCGTCACGAATTTTTACGGGATGAAAGACCTGGAAAAAAATGCCTCCCCGATGAAAACCATTGTTGACGCTACCAAGTTGCGCAATAAGATCATCCGTCAAATGGAATATGCTTTGCTCACGGAGGATGACGAAGCGATGAATAGTTTTATGGATTTCGTGATCGTGGGCGGCGGACCGACCGGTGTTGAGCTGGCAGGCGCCTTATCGGAATTAAAGAAAAACGTCTTTCCTAAAGATTATAAGGAACTGGACATGCGTGAGATGGACATTAACCTCATCGAAGCCTCTCCCCGGCTGTTACATGGTATGTCAGAACAGGCTTCCGCCAAAGCCCTGGAGTTCCTAACTAAAATGGGCGTGCGTGTTCGGTTGAACACAGCGGTGAAGTCGTATGACGGGTACGAAGTGAATTTGAGCACGGGTGAAAAACTGATTTCGCGTTCTCTGGTGTGGGCGGCCGGTGTCAGGGGAAATCCTGTTTCCGGATTTAAGGCCGAGGCTATCAACAAGGGAAACCGGCTCCTGGTAGACCGCTTCAGCCGTGTCAAAGGGTATGACAACATATTCGCCATCGGCGATGTTGCGTTAATGGAAGGGGACGAACATTTCCCGAAAGGCCACCCGCAGATGGCACCCCCGGCACAACAGCAAGGAAGGTTGCTTGCCAGGAATATAAAGAATCTCATAGCACAAAAGCCCATCAAGCCCTTCTCCTATTTTGACAAAGGCTCCATGGCGACCATTGGACGAAACAAGGCGGTGGTAGATATGAAAGGGGGAGTTCGTTTTCAGGGTGTGTTTGCCTGGTACGTGTGGATGTTTGTTCATCTCATGTCGCTGGTGGGTTTCAGAAATAAAGTGTTTACATTTCTCTCGTGGACGTGGAATTACTTTTCATTCGATCGAAGTAACCGGTTGATCATCGGTCGCAATGAGGAAAAACTCAGTCCCGAAGAGGCAAAGGTGGAAGACGCTAAATTGGAAGAAGTAAAGTAAAGGAGTAAAGGAGATTGGAAGAGTCACGACATAGCAGACTTCACAGCCTTTCGACGGCGGGGGTATTGGTTTCTCTGGGAATTATCTACGGCGACATAGGAACTTCTCCTTTGTACGTCTTTCAAGCCATCATCGAAACAGGTACGCGGGAGAGTGCCG
>DATHFS010000782.1:0-9820 GCA_035317975.1 Cyclobacteriaceae bacterium
GACTTCATTTGCTTTGTAAGTTGAAGGAACGGTAACCTTCACCACTTGCCAAAAGTCGTTATAGCCAGCTTCGCCAGGCAATTTATCGATAATGTTTAGCTGACCACTCACTGGTGAAGATTCGCCATCACGGAAGAGAACCCAGATTGGAGCCGGTTGGGTAGACCGAACATCAAAATTATAATATTTAATATGTTGCCCTTGCGGCCCAAGTCCTACCGTTATGAATACACCCTGATCAAAATTAACGGGGGCATTAGCAGCAGGAAGGCCATTAGAAGAAGTTCGAACCTGGAGGCTGCCAGCATCAGCACTGAACCTGTCTACCGAAACCTTGGCAGCCGTATCAGGGTTGAAAATTACGATCGGATCATCTTTTTTCCCGCATGAACCGAGAAAAATTACCAGAGAAAAAAAAGCAAAACAGAATTTGAAACTCCTCATAAACTTTTGATTTTATTTTTAAAAATTAAACCCCTGTTTTTTATGAATCAACTTTAGAGTTGTTGATTGTCGTAGAGCATACATTAATTTATGTATTTTTTGAAAAAAGCTATTCCTTTTTGACTTTTGGCCAGTTACGATTTGCTTTTTCAATCAGCTCACTCTGATTTTTCTTCCAGTCACTCTGAACATCCTTATTATAATTAAGGTACAGCTTACCATTAACAATGCTCCATGCATCTGGTTGCGTGGGTGCCTTGTGACCTTCCGAAGTTCCATAAGCACAATAGCCGCCATATTGTGGTGCATATTTAGCGGGATTCGATTTAAACGCTTCCAGGTTTTCCTGTGTTGAAAAGTTCCATTTTGCGTCACCCCATGTGACCCCTAGTTCCTTCTTCCCCTTGACAGCTTTGCCTTCTTTAAAGTATGCTACGGCATCATAACCCCGTATTGCTCCATCCTCCGTGCTAAATACTTCTGGTTGTTGCGCCAGGAGCGGAACGAACACAATTATGCACGATGATGTAAAAAACAGTCTCCTCAATTTTTTCATAGTTGTTGAATATTTTGTTTTAACGCTTCAAAGTTGGGAAGTATTGGCAATAGGCGAAATGCAATTACTGCCCGGCAACCTGTACCTTCTTCCCGATGGAAATATCCTTCTCGCACTGCTTAAAATTCTTTGGGGATTGGCCGGTTTGCCTGGTGAAAAAGTGACTGAAATGCGCTGGATCGGAAAAGCCCAGCATGTATCCTACTTCTTTGACAGATTTGTCGGTGTAGAAGAAAAGTCGCTTGGCTTCAAGGATGATCCTTTCATGAATGACTTGTAAAGGATTTCTTTGATTGTAAATGGCGAATAGGTTGGAAAGTGTTTTAGGTGATTTGTTTAGCTTATTAGCATAGAATTGAACCTGATGTTCTTCGCGAAAATGTCGTTCAATCAATAAATTAAATTGTCGTATAGTCAGGAGTTTATTCTGTTTCAAATCCTTTCCGTGCAAGTACTGCAATTTTGCCAACCGGGTTATTTTCACAATCAACCTCTTAAGAAGCATTCTCAGCATTTCAGGTTGCAATTCGTCTTTGATGTTCATTTCATCAACAAACACCTTGAAGAGTGCCTGGAATTTCTGCTTTTCAAAAGGGTCTATTTGAACAAAAAGTGTTTCATTGGCGCCATAAAACAGGAAACCAGCACAACTCACTTCGATATCATGGTCGATTATGCAATAGAAATCCCGGTTGAACTGCCACGCGATTATATCTTCAGGCTTTCCAAAGAGAAAAGACTGGTTCGCCACCAGCGGCAGAATGGTTTGTGAAGGGTACTTATATTGTACCTCATCTATTCTTATCCATTGATCAGGTCCGGCATTCCAGGCCATCGTTAGCAGGCCTTCCTTACCGTCAGCTGAGAATGATCGACTAAACTCCTTTTCATTGACTATAAGGTTTAGAATTGCGGCACGGTTTGATTGCTTAAAACATATTTTCATATTGTGAAGATATTTATGATTCCCTGTATTCTCATTTAGTTTCGGGGACTTGAAATAACTTGCCGGATCAAAAGCCGCCGAGACCAACAGCGTCGGGTGCCTAACAATACTCTAATGAATCATTTCATTGGGATGATGTGAACATGGGAACCGTAAATAGTTATCCAAAACCAGCTAGCAAAAGCAGAGTTGTTTGCATTGATGCTTTTAGTCTTGCTTATGGTCTGAAACAGCTTCGCGGTAGCGAACCGTG
Organism: Cyclobacteriaceae bacterium; assembly: GCA_035317975.1. GTDB lineage: Bacteria > Bacteroidota > Bacteroidia > Cytophagales > Cyclobacteriaceae > ELB16-189. Next base: position 2,200 of record DATHFS010000782.1, read on the forward strand.
GAGATGGCCACCCCAAAGTGGTCGGGCAATTTTATGTAAGGAGCGATCTCCGACACCCCAATTTTTATAATTGCCATATGGTGTATTGCATGCTCAATGTTGTACGTGAGCTCGCGATAGTAATTGGTAGGGATTGCGCAATATTCGTCGGAGTGGCGCTCATAGCATACCTCAAGTTGCAGCGCTTTGTCCTGTAGTCTTCCCTCGATAAAACCCCGAATGCTTCTTATGGAAGAGATCGCCATAGGCTTATTTGTCTCAATGCGTTTGTCGTGAGCGCGTTTATCGTAGTTAATGACACCTGTTTCGAACCCTTTTTCCAGGCAGAGGAAAAATTCCAGGGTGTGGCGGAAGTGCTGCCCAATAGTCGAGCCGCTTAATGTTGATGATGGCCGGCTCAAATCCTCCGGCGAAATTTGCTCAATAGTGTCCTCCAGTTGACTTAAGATTTGAAAGCAGGCAGCTGATAGCAGTTTCATGACCAGTTTACTTGATGTTAGTGTGACTTGAGGAACCTTTTCTTAAAAGAGATCAATTGTTGGAAATGAACGAACAGCAACACAATGCTGGCAATTAAAACAACAAGGGCATAGACAAAGAGTTGGCCTCCGTCACCCCGAACTTCGATGCCAAGGATGAATAGATGTGCTGCCAGCGCGCCAACCATGATACCGGCCGCCAAAAAAGCACCGATAACAATAGTAGCGGGAACCAACAGGAGGATTGATGCAAGGAGTTCGGCGACCCCGCTTCCAATGCGACCCCAGGGTTCCATGCCCACCTTGGAAAATATGTAAATCGATTCAGGCTGGCCCGTAAATTTGAAATAAAGAGTCTGAAGCAGGATGACGGCTGCCACCAAGCGCAGAAACCCGGATAGGATTGTTTTCGTTTTCATAGCTATTTATAGATGGCATTCCAATTTTTATCGGCTTTCATTTTGAGATTCACCTCTGCCCTGTTCCATTTAGGAAGCGTATTATTGAACAGGCCATTATAAAATAAGTAAAGTTTTCCATTCACGATCTTGAAGGTCTCCGGATCGACTTCAACCTTTTCGCTCGTCTCACCCATGGCATAAGCACACCAGCCGCCATACTGTGGTTCGTAATTCATGGGGTGCTTAATAAATGTCTCCTTGTTCGCGACAGATGAGAAATAATAGGTTACGCCGTCTAGCACGATTGAAAATTCTTTCTGGCCTTTGATGGCTTTGTGTTCTGCAAAATAAGCCACCGGGTCATAGCCCTTGATTGCAACCCCATTTTCGAGGTTGAACTGGCTGACACGAAGGGTGGCCTGTCCCTGTGCAAATAGTGCAATAAGGACCAATGCGACTGTTACAATTGTGTTTTTCACGATGAGGGAATTAGTTTCCTTTACCTCTTAGCGATTCCCAATTACCGTTCGCCTTTTCAATGTTTCCCTTGGTGTCCTTACTCCAAAGTTCTTTTACTTTGAGATTGTAATTCAAATACAACTTTCCGTCTAAACTGGAAGGCTGCTGGCTCGGTAGGGGCTTTGCGGATTCTGGCAATATTAATCGGTTTCTGACCCAATAGACGGATGGGCATCCGAAACCTTACAGTATGTCCTGGTTATTTTTGCGATTGCCGGACGGCCGGTACGCGGAGGCTTTCATTGAATGTCAACCATTAAGCTGATCAATCTGCGCACGAATACTGACCCTCGCCGTTTCAGAAAGAGCAAACGGCGGCGCGGAGCTCAGGACTTGTCCCATATTCTTTCCTATTCGATTAATCCTGCCTGACTGGTCGATAAATCTGCGGCAAGGGTCGCAGTACAGAAGGTGATACGAAAGCTTGAGTCGCTCGAAAAAAGTAATTGACCCCTCATCCTTTTTGATAGAAAGAAGTGTGGCCTGCTTGCAATTAAATACTGTCTTTTTGAATAGGTAAGTCATTTGACCTTTTCGTTTGAAACCAATTTTCTTCCAGGCAACGTCGAATGAGCAACTTTGCGCGGTGAATGATTACCCAGTAATTAGACGAAGAAATGTTGTGTACCTTACAAATTGTATCAGAATCTTCATCGTCCAGGAATTTAGCGATGAAAACGGGAATGAGCCTGGATGGCATCTTTTGAATGCACTTTTGAATTACTCCGGCAAATTCCGCCTTATTTACCGCGGAATCAGCCGATTCGGCCCAAAGTTGCGGAGAAGCGGTTACAAGCCAATGTCCGTCGCTTTTTCCAAAATAATGTTTCGAAAATTCATCCTCGGTCTCAGTTAGATAGGAAGTAGAATCTTTCAGAACATCCTTTTTTCGATAGTGATCGATGATCTTATTGTTAAGGATAGCAGTAAGCCAGGTCTTCTCTGAACTATTACCTTTAAATGTGTCCTTTGCCTTAAGTGCGGATATGAACGCTTCCTGCACCAGGTCTTCGGCAGTTTCACGCTTGCCTACCTTGAGCAACGCGTATGAAAAAAGGTAATCCCCGAATAATGTTACCCAGGATGCGGGTTCCAGTCTCTTTTGATCAGCGGCCTCTAAGAAGTGTCGATTTGGTTTTAAGGGTTTGGTCAAGAAATAGTTCGATTATGCACGAAGTTCATAAACAAAAATAGGATTCAGTCGGCAACACTCCAAACCGAATGGATTTCAGCCTGGGTTTTTCGCCGGCCTTTCTTTCGAACTTATCGGGGATAACCCATACCAACCTCTAATTTCACGGTTGTCCCAATGGCGGGTGTGCTTACAGGAGTATTTCATTCACCTTTTGACTGCAATTTTCCTTATCGCGGAAACAACAGGTGGTTATGAGCTCATCATTCCACTGATGATAGTATCCGCGATCAGTAGAGCCGTTTCGAAATATATCAATCCGCGTTTCACTGGATGAATCAAGGTTACTTCAAAGGGTTGATCGTATTCCAGATAGTAAGGTAGCTGAGATACAGCTCACCTACAGGTCCACCGTGAAGCCTTCGTTACGTCCGAAGATCAATGGCTCGAAGGATGCCTATGAACTTCTCAAAGAAAATTCGGACGCCTCCAGGATTGAATTTGTTGAACAATTCAAAGCGGTTTTGTTAAATAGAGCCAACGAGGTTCTTGGAATCCTGGAGGTATCAACAGGAGGAGTTAGTGGAACAGTAAGTGATCTTTGTGGCTGCTATCAAAGCAAATGCCAGCAGTTTTTTAGTCGCTCATAATCACCCATCAGGCAACCTAAGCCCTAGTCAATGAGGGTTAATTCGCCCCAAAACGAGATCACTCGTGCATCAAATCCTAATACCTAAGGGGAGTCAGATGATTAGCGGAATCCGACAGTTTTTTCGCCCAATTGCCTGGGTCAAACCATTGCCGGAATACCTGGGTCAGATAATTAGCGGAATCGCTGGGTCAGACCATTGCCGCAATACCCGGGTCAGACCATTACCGGAATCGCTCGTTTGCGATACCGGAATACCTGGGTCAGATGATTCCGGAATATTCAATTAAAGAAGTTTTAAAATTAACGATTATGTATTTGCGAAATGCAATTAAAGAAGTTTTTTTTGAGTTAGCCGAAGTATTGCACAAGATTAGTAATAAGCAATATAGCACTCGCAGCATGCATCTCAATTCATCTATCGGGCAGCATGTGAGGCATACTTTAGAGTTATTCCAGTCGCTTATAAATGGTTACTACGAGGGTATTGTTAATTATGATAAAAGGAGAAGGGATGTCACTATCGAAACAGATATAATATTTGCTATGTGCATAATGCAGGATGTACTCGTAGATATCAATAAACCAAGTAAGACAATTGTTCTTGAAACATCGCTTGGGCTGCAAAACAAAACAGTGGCTATTGAAAGTAACTTTGATCGTGAGCTCGTTTATAACCTGGAACATGCCATACATCATATGGCCCTCATAAGAGTTGGTATAAATGAATTGACCGATATAGTTGTTTCCGAAAAATTCGGCGTTGCACCATCTACGTAGAAAATATTTCCTTCTCTCTAAGCATTCTAAACAGGTAATTGCATTTTTGACATATGAATGGCTGACAATAAATGGGAACCCACCTTATGATTTATTACCAAGCATAGGCGAGGATCCATATTCAAATACAGGAAGGGGGTTTGCACAAGGTCGTTTCAGAGGAAAGAATATGCTTTACGTTGAAAGTGAATATCGTTTTGGAATATTGAAAAACGGCCTTTTGGGCGGAGTTGTATTGTCAAGTTCAATAAATTTTCGAAGACCAATGTAGCTTTTGACTACGCATTCGGTACTGATGGTTCAAAAGGTATATTCCTGAATTTGGGTGAGGTTTTTTAAACAAGCAATAAATACAATGAAACATTATGTAAGAATTCCGATTTATAGACTGGGACAAACAACACAATCAATCTGCAAAAGAATATATATCCCCTTTTTGGGCAATAATTACAATTCTTCGGGAATTTTCTTTATTGGCAACCTACGTTATATGATTCAACTTTGGGTAGTTATTTTAAGTCATCATATTATCAAGTTGAACCTAAAAAAAATCAATGACAATTATTGTGAAAGGCTAGATTCCAAATAATTTTTCTTCATCATTAATCAAAGGAATAGTAAATATCCGGCTTTCGTATATGCAGGCGGTACATTATGCTAATGGGTACCCCATATACGATGTAAAAGGATCAACAATATGTTCTGACAATAATAACACTATCTCTAACGAACGAGCAAAAACTCAAAATAAATATGAAAGGGTGGAATTTAGAAAATAAGACAACACTCGTTACAGGTGGGTCTAAAGGCATCGGAAAAGCTATTGTCAGCGAATTACTTTCTTTAGGCGCTGAAGTGTTCTTTACGGGTAGAAATGAGGTAGATTTATTTGGTACTCAACAAGAGTTTAAAAGTATGGGGTTTCAGACCCACGTCCTTGCTGGTGCTGTAACGGATGTAAGTCATCGGAGCGAAGTGGCTGATTGGATAAAAAGAAATTGGGGGCAATTAGATATACTTGTTAACAATGCAGGCATTAATATCAGGAAACCGACTAATGAATATACCATAGAAGAATATCATCAAGTAATAAATACTGATCTCATTTCACCTTTTGAATTTTGTCGGACGTTGTTTTCACTCTTACAAAGAAGTGGGCAAGCATCCATAATCAACATCGCATCTGTTGCAGGTTCCTTTGATGTACAAACAGGTGCGCCTTATGGGATGGCAAAAGGTGGCCTGATACAATTGAGCCGTAATCTGGCCAGTGAATGGGCCGTTCATGGAATTCGGGTAAATAGTGTCTCTCCCTGGTTTACTGAAACGCCATTAGTTAAGGGATTTTTAGCTGCTCATCCGGAAAAACTTACCAAAATTACCACCAGAACACCTTTAGATCGGATGGCACAGGCAGAAGAAATTGCAGCCGCAGTCGCATTTCTGGCAATGGACAAAGCATCTTACATAACTGGCCAAAATATATCCGTTGACGGCGGCGTAACAACTGGCTTATTATAAATTTAAAACACAATTTTTTATTCACTTGTCAAAATCAAAATCATGGTAAAATTAGCATTGCTGGTAAGGCTGGAAGCCAAACCCGGAAAAGAACAAGAAGTGTCTGACTTCATTAAGAGTGCTCAGTCTTTAGCAGAACAGGAACAGGGAACCATTAGCTGGTACGCTTTGCGATTAGGTGATTCGACATTTGGCATTTTTGATACTTTCGAAAATGACGATGGAAGACAGGCTCATTTGAACGGACCAATTGCAAATGCTTTAATGGCAAAAGCAAAGGAACTACTATCCAAAGAGCCTGACATAGAGCAGGTGGAAATATTGGCAGTAAAATAATCGCAGGTTTTAAGGAAATCTATGTAATTGATGATGGTAGTGTTGGCATAGACTGGTTTTACTGTCATGACGCAACTACTCATTTGCAACTGTCACACAATCATTATAAAAAAATGAAAAGCTATTTACTTTTATTAATCGCAATATTGTGTTCTTTGCAAGTTCTTGCGCAAACTGGCCTTGAAAAAGGTGTTACGGCTCCTGCATTCACTGCAAAGGATAATTCTGGTAAGACAGTTGATTTAAAGAAATTGCTTCAATCGCATAAAGCTGTTGTTTTATTTTTCTATCGCGGACAATGGTGTCCGTATTGCAACAAATACATTTCGCAATTGCAGGACTCAATGCTCCTATTCACCGCCAAAGATGCTTATGTGGTAGGCGTAACTCCCGAAACCGATGAAAACATCAGTAAGACCATTGAGAAAACCCATGCCTCATTTTCAATTATACATGACGAGGGGTATAAAATAATGCAAGCTTACCGGGTAAATTATACTGTAGATGATGCTACTATGTCTAAAATGAATAAATACGGTATTGATCTTGAAAAAAATAACGGTAGCAAAGACAATGTACTACCGGTACCGGCAACGTATGTGATTGATCGCTCCGGTAAAATCGTGTTTGTTCAATTTGATAAAGATTTTAGGAATAGGGCATCTGTAAGTTCGTTATTGGAAAAATTATAAATGCCCGTTTACTTGAGATTTTAATGTCCAGACATGTGTATAGAAGGATATTTTAATAATTCATAAAACAAAAATGGAAACTAAAACCAACGTTGCTGTACCATCATGGGATGAACAGGTACATGCGCTTAAAGAGCAAATGAAAAATGCTGCTCCTGCCGAAATATTATCGGTATTTTCAAAAGAAGCAGAAGATCTCGGTTTATCAGACGTGGCTAAAAACGCCCTGAAGCCTGGTAGAGTAGCTCCCGCATTTGAATTACCAAACGCTACAGGCAATTTAATATCGCTGGTAGATGCTTTAAGAAAAGGAAACATAGTTCTTACATTTTATAGAGGTCTATGGTGCCCCTATTGCAATCTACAGCTAAAGCTGTATCAAGAGATATTGCCACAAATAAGGGAATTAAATGCCAACTTAATAGCAATATCACCTAATACTCCAGATCATTCCTTGTCAATGAAAGAAAAGCATGATTTGGGATATGAAGTTCTTAGTGATTTTGACAATCATGTTGCGAAGCAGTATAAAATAGTATTTACTCAAGCTGACCATGTAGCAGAAGTAGGCAAAAAACTCGGTGCCGACATTTCGGCCTTTAATGGTACAGATAAGAACGAAATACCTGTACCTGCAACTTTCATCATTGATAAAGATGGAATTATCAGGTTTACTTTTGCACACGGAGATTATACAAAAAGAATAGAGCCTCAGCAAGTATTAGATGTTTTGAGCCGGTTAAACAGTAAATAAAATATCATTAAAATTCAGACCGGAATTCTTCCATAAATCATGGTAAGAAGTTCCGGTCTTTGTGCTCTATAATAAAAACACAGCACTGGTATTTAATATGAGCGATATAGAAAAAATACATTGTCTTATTATAGGTTCTGGCCCTGCTGGATACACAGCTTCAATATATGCTGCTCGCCCAAATTTGAAACCAGTTTTGTACCAAGGGCTACAACCGGGCGGCCAGCTTACTATTACGACCGAAGTAGAAAATTATCCAGCCAGGGCATCGGTTGACTGTGTGTGATGGTAGTTCATCAGCTTGCCCAGAGAATGTTCTTTCTGATCGATGCCCAGGGATTTGCCTTTGATCCCATCG
>DATHFS010000783.1:0-2404 GCA_035317975.1 Cyclobacteriaceae bacterium
TAAATTTGGAATAAGGAACTTTCAAAACGAGTTTGAGGTTTTATTTGTAAACAACAGTAGGTTTAATGTGACGGAAATAAGGAAGGAAAGCGGGTATACCCTGATAACCATGTTTGAGATATGATTCTAGCAAAGGAAATAGAAAACAAGATTGATGAAAGAGAACTAAACAGTTTGTCTATTAAAATATTTCGGTCATTTCTGATTTCTAAAACCCACAGCGTAAAGACAATCGAAAATAAAGACAGATTGTTAAGTGCTTTTATTGACTTCCTAAGCAAGTATATTGAGGGCGACTTGATTAAAAATGACAAGGAGAAAACAGATTTCCTAAACTCAATCGACAAGTTGATTCTTCAAAAAGAGGTTCTTCAACTGAAAAGGAATGAATTAATCGCATCTGACATCAAGGTGGCAAGCGCAAGACTTGGAAAAAAGAGTCAATCCGCATTCAGTAAAAAGTAGAGCTTGCCTGGTGTCTTGGCGAGTCTCTCGGGTTCAGCTGTCTACCTCCTGATCTCAAACCCCTCAAATTTCCTGACCTCCCCTCCCGCTACATCCAGCTTATCAATCCTCGCCCGCGGCGGACCTTGCCGGCACCATTCTAAGAACTGTTCCAGAATTATTTCCTCTGCCTCCGCTTCAATGTAAACACTGCCATCAGCCTCATTGCGCACAAACCCCTTCACACCCAATTCTTCTGCTTTTTCCCGTGCAGACGCCCGGAAGAAAACACCCTGAACTTTGCCCATCACCCGGATCGAGAAGTGTTTGTTCATCTGGTGAGCTGCTTTGTCAACTTCTCTATATTTAACCCAGGACTCAGGATCTATCCGTCAAGGGAACTCCTCTTCCTCTCCCGAGGGTGTCCCTGGCACCCCGAGGAAGGAGGCACCGAGGAACGAGGTGCCGACTGACGAGGGGAAGGACTAAAATATATAATCCGTGCTCAAAAACTCCGAATCCCTGTTCTTCAGAATATTCCCGATAATCTCCTTATTCTCTCCCGTACCCTTCGCCGCCACCAGGGAACGAATGGAAAATACGCGGAGCGCATCCACCACCGAAAGGGTTCCCTCTGCAGAATCTTTCCTGCCGTTGAAAGGAAATGTATCCGGACCACGCTGGCACTGCGTATTTAAATTAATGCGGCCGACCTGGTTGGCAAAGGCATCGATCAGGCTGCCAATCTTTTTCGAATCTTTTCCGAAGATACTGATCTGTTGCCCAAAGTGCGACTTCACAACATATTGAACAGCCTCCGATTCCTTTTCGAACGCCAGCACCGGAATGACCGGGCCAAACTGCTCTTCATAATACACCCTCATTTTATCATTGACCGGGTAAAGCACCGCGGGATAAAAAAAAGTGTTGAGAATTTCTCCCCCATGCGGGTTCATCACCTTTGCTCCATGTTCTACCGCATCGTCAACGAGCCCCTTGAGGTAGTCGGTTTTCCCGGGTTCCGCCATAGGCGTTAGCGCAACACCAGGATCCCAGGGCATACCGGGTTTTAGTTTCGCAATGGCATCACCGAGTTTTTTTAAGAACTCATCGACAATGCTTTTGTGAACAAACAGGATTTTCAATGCTGTGCACCGCTGCCCGTTAAAGGAAAGCGAACCAAGGATGCATTCGCTCACGGCATTGTCGAGGTCGGCGTCGGGAAGGACAATGGCAGGGTTCTTGGCATCCAATCCCAACACTGCCTTCATGCGCTGCGGTTTCGGGTGAAGTTTCTTTAAGTCGTTGGCACCTTTATTGGTTCCGATAAAAGCAAATACATCGATCTTTCCGGTTTCCATCAGAGCACCGACCGTCTCCCGGCCGCGGCCGTAAATGATGTTAATCACGCCCGGCGGAAAACTGTCGCGGAACGCCTCCAGCAAAGGACGCATCAACAGCACTCCATACTTCGCCGGTTTGAATACCACCGTGTTGCCCATGATGAGCGCAGGAAATAACGTGGTGAACGTTTCATTGAGAGGGTAATTGAAGGGCCCCATGCACAGCGCCACGCCCCACGGCACACGTCGTATTTGAGCCATGATACCTTGCTCCTGGACAAACTTCACCGAATTGCGATCGAGTTCTTTTAACGCATTGATGGTATCGACAATGTAATCACACGTGCGGTCAAATTCTTTCTCAGAATCTTTTTGCGATTTACCGATTTCCCACATCAGCAGGTTGACGACCCGGGTACGCTGCTCGCGCATGCTATTCAAAAATTTCTCGACGTGGTCAATGCGACGGGTCACCGACATCATCGGCCAGGCTCCGTGGCCAAGGTCGTAGGCTTTCACCGCCGCATCCATCGCCTCCAATGCTTCGGTGGACGTTAGTAGCGGGGTCTTGCCGATCACCTTTTGCTTCAAGCCACCGGACGTTTTTACAAAGACCG
>DATHFS010000784.1:0-2413 GCA_035317975.1 Cyclobacteriaceae bacterium
AAAATCTTTCTGCCGGAATCTACACGCTCCGGGTAACTGCCATCGACAATGAAGGCGCTACCGCGTTCAGTGAAACTACGATCGACGTTATCGCCAATCATGTCGGACCGGTCGTACGGGCAGGGAATGATACAACACTGCTGTTGCCCAATAACTTTATCGCGCTTACCGGTAGTGCAACCGCTACGGACGGCTTTATCACCAATGAAGCGTGGACACAAATCGATGGTCCCCCCGCTGAACTGAACGGAACCTTCCCTGTCATCTCTGTAGTCGATATGGTGCCGGGCGTGTACACCTTCCTGTTGACCGCAACAGACAATGCCGGCCTTACCAGTACCGATGAGATTGTTGTTACGGTAAAGGAAGGCAAATCCAATCCGATCGGCGCTTCGATTGTTTTCTCGCCCAACGGAGACGCCATCAACGATGTTTGGACCGTAAAGAATGAGGGCATGATCCAGGGTTGCCCTTTCGTCATCTATAATAACCTGGGCAAAAAAGTGTTTGAGACGGACCAATATCACAATGACTGGAATGGAACGGTCAACGGGCAGCCGGTAAAAGAAGGAGACTATTATTTCGTATTTAATTGTGGCAGCAGGAAAATATATTCCGGCGCTTTCCGAATCTTTCGATAATCGCAAAATACATGCGGAAACCCCTATCCACTTTTGTCGTTGTACTCGGTTTGTTTAGTCATCCCGTTGTGAAGGCTCAGGATGCTCCTGTCTTCAGTCAGTTTTTTGCCAATCCATTCCAGTTTAATCCCTCGTATGCCGCGCACAATGGCTTTGTGGAAGCTAATATTTTTTACAGAAAACAGTGGCTCGGAATTGAAAATGCACCCACCGTCGGCGCTTTCAATATTCAGGCCCCGGTAGGACGAAATGTTTCCATAGGCTTTTCGGGGTATTCCAACAAGACGGTCCTTTTAACAACCAACGCCGCCCTGGCTACTTTTGCTTATCGGATCAATCTGGGAGCCAACCATCATCTCGATTTCGGTCTCTCCGGAGGGATCAGTTTCAACAACTTCGATTTGGTGGCCGTGGCCAACCTCAACGACCCGGCCCTGGCTAACGTGGTTCAAAAAAGTCAATTTCTTAATGGTCAATTTGGCTCCAGCTATCAACTTAAAAACTTCAGTATCGGGTTTGCGCTCCTCAAGCTTTTAGATTCCAAGCCCAACAGCCTGGAAACGTTCGACAAGGTTAAGTTTAATCCCTTCAAAAACCGGTTCGCCTCGGTGTCATACAATTATATTGTACAAGAGTTTCAAATCACACCGACGATCCTGTTTCGCGCCATCGATACCCAGGCCATCCAATCCCAGTTGGAAGGGATGGTGCTGGTCACGTATAAAAAAACGATCTGGGTTGGTGCCTCTTTCCGCCAGGGCTATGGTCTGACCGGTTTCATTGGTATGGCCTTAAGTAGTTTCAGAGCAGGGTATGCCTATGAGCATCCCACGAGCAGCATTTCCAAGGCGGCCAATGCATCGCACGAAATATACCTCGGCGCCCGGTTAGGAAGACGAGATCGCAATGAAGAATATTTGAACGAACGGAAGGCGATGGACTCGCTGGCGCGACTGGCCAGGGGCGAGAATGCACTGAAGCAACATAAACTCGATTCGGTAAGGGAAATCGCGTTGGGAGAACGGAAAGGGGTGAATGCGAAAGATTCCGTGTTGGTTCCCGTTATACCCGGAACAGTCGTGAACCCTCAGGAAGAAATAAAGCAGCCGGAAAAAGAAAAACCATTGGTGGAAAAAGAACCGGAGGAAGGTAAAATGGAGGGGTATTATGTCGTGTTTGGTGCTTACCAAAAATCTGAAAATGCAATCAGACAAATGGAGTCGCTGAAAAAAGCAGGACTTGTGCCGCTAATGATTTATAATGCGGAAAGGGACTATTACTATGTCTACACGTTCCGCTCTTCGAACAAAGAGACCGCCCTCGCAGCGTTGAGAAAAGTATTGAGCGAAAAACCGTTCTCCGGAGCATGGCTTTTCAATCCGAAGATAGAGTAGGAGAATAGAGAATAAAATCGCAGATTTTGTAGGTTACTTATTCGATTTGATTGTTGGCACCGAACTATATTTCGTTCCTACGGAACTTATATCGTGAGTGTTGATTTTGGCTACCGATATTTCATCCCTCTGGGACTTTTTATCGCCCCACGATTAAGCTCCGAATGTGATAGAAACATGGCAAGCACAATCAAAGTCCCGTAGGGATGATATATCGGTAGAAATTCAAATTTGGAGAGTAGTCCAAGTCCCTTCGGGACGACATATTGGGATCTGAGGTCGTGCTATTTCTAATCCCCCAACTATATCTGCGCGATCTGCGGGAAACAAAATCCGCACTAAAGAGAATCCGCGAGAAAACCTTCGACCAAGGATGAC
>DATHFS010000785.1:0-2498 GCA_035317975.1 Cyclobacteriaceae bacterium
TAATGCTATCCTGTTTGGGAATCAGACGTTCTACCTCCTTGTAATATGCTTCCTCAACTTCCTTTCCAATAGATTTAATCCGGGTGGGATCGGATTTAAATTTGACTTGTTCAAATCCCTTGATAGCGTTGACTTCTTTGATGACATTGCTGTCATGAGGGGGAACCAGTTGGGCACCGTCCGACCAATAGGCTTTATACCCATTGTATTCCTTTGGATTGTGGGAGGCTGTGATCACCACTCCGGAATGGCACTTCAAATGGCGGATGGCGAAGGAGAGGAGGGGAGTGGGCCGAAGTTCCGGGAAGAGGTAAACGGTGATCCCATTGGCAGAGAAAACGTCGGCGGTTATTTGCGCAAAGAATTTGCTGTTGTTGCGGCAGTCGTAGGCGATGGCAACTTTAATGTCCTGGCCCGGCAGCGCCTTCTTAAGATAGTTGGCAAGGCCCTGTGTCGCCGCGCCCACAGTGTATTTGTTGATACAATTGGGCCCAACCCCCATGGTGCCCCGAAGGCCGCCTGTACCGAATTCCAGGTTCTTATAAAAACTATCGATGAGTTCTTTCGGATCCGGGCGGGATAATAGTTCTCTGACTTTCGCTTTCGTTTCTTCGTCCATAAAATCCGAAAGCCAGGTCTGGGCGTTGGCTCGCGCCAATTCAGGTAAGTTCATAGTGGGGATGTTGTTATTTATAGATTTCCTCTGAGGGCCTGTTCGCGTTCGATCGATTCAAACAGCGCTTTGAAATTCCCTTTGCCGAAAGATTTGGCGCCGTTGCGCTCTATGATCTCAAAAAAGAGGGTGGGCCTGTCTTGAACGGGTTTGCTGAAGATCTGAAGAAGATAGCCTTCTTCATCCCGGTCGATGAGGATGTTTTGTTTTTTGAGTTCCAGGAAATCTTCGTTGATTTTTCCGACGCGTTGAAGTACGTTTTCATAATAGGTATCCGGTACATAAAGGAATTCCACACCCCGCTCCCGGAGTTGAGATACGGTATGGATGATATCTTCGGTTGCAATAGCGATATGCTGAACCCCCGGTCCCTTATAAAAGTCGAGATATTCCTCGATCTGGGATTTCCTTTTGCCTTGTGCCGGTTCGTTGATTGGAAATTTGATGTAGCCATTGCCGTTCGACACGACCTTCGACATCAGAGCGCTGTATTCGGTGGAGATATCGCTGTCATCAAAGGTGACCAACAGCTTGAACCCCATTACCTGCTCGTAGAAGGTAACCCACTTATCCATTTGACCGAGTTCCACATTGCCCACGCAATGATCGACATGCAGGAGTCCGATAGGCTTGACCGGCGTGGTACTTTTGATAGCGCGATACCCCGGAAGGAAAGCTCCTCTGTAATTGTTGCGTTCGACAAAGGTGTGGAGGGTCTCACCATAGGTTTTAATGGAGGCCATGACCACCTTTCCAAATTCGTCCGTGAGCGTCGTGGGTTCCATCGCCGGCACTGCACCGCGAAGCGTGGTTTCATGAAAGGATTTCACAGCATCATCGACCCATAACGCCAATACTTTTACGCCGTCGCCGTGTTTTCTTACATGTTCCGAAATGGCTGAATCGCTCTCCAGGGACGTGGTCAACACAAAGCGGATCTTATTTTGTTGAAGCACATAAGAGGCACGGTCGCGGACTCCTGTTTCCGGGCCGGCATAGGCCACCAGCTCAAACCCGAAACAGTGCTGGTAGTAGAGTGCCGCTTGTTTCGCGTTGCCCACATAGAATTCGATGTGGTCGGTCCCGTTAATAGGCAAGAAATCCTGTTCCATGTGATTATTGGTTGGATCGTGCAAAATTACGGATTCCGGTCGTTTTTATTTTTAAAATCAGGGCATTTCTATCATCTTGTAGAAAATATCCACCATGGATTTAAAAGCGCTGGACAAAGCCTTACAAGAGATTGCGAAACGCAGAAATGAACTGCTGAAAGTCGACTACAGCAATCCCAAATACGATGACCTGGAAGAGGAACTTCACGCCCTGGAAGATGGCCTTCAGGCAAAATTCGGCGACTACCTGGAAGCAGCACTTCAACAAGTGCACGATATCTATTGTCCCGATACCGACGTCCTATACCCCATTGCCTACATCGCAAAAACGTATCAGATCAGTAGCAAGAATGAATACTCCGTTTCCACAAGTGAAGGGGTGTTTGTTGAGGTAGATAAGTACCCCGGAAAAGATACGAAACTGGTTCTTGTTCCAAGTCCACCGAGGGTGTTCCTTAATATAGGGAAGGAGAAGCAGGAGTTGGTTTGGACGGCGAAGTAGGCGGTGATCGGTGATCGGTGGATTTTAGAATGGTAAGCTGTTTAGGCATTTGGATGTTGATGTTGGCAAGAGAGGGTGATCGGTGATCGGTAATTGGTGATCGGTAGAGTTTAAAATGTTAGGTAGTTCGTCCATTTGGATTGTGATTTAGCAAAAAAATGCAAGGTCAAGGTTTCAAAAATAACAAGTTAAGGGCAACTCGTTCAACTCA
>DATHFS010000786.1:0-5872 GCA_035317975.1 Cyclobacteriaceae bacterium
AGGCACTCCAAAACGCTGGCTTGAACCGACAACTACATCCGCCCCCATTTCCCCCGGTGATTTCACCAGGAGCAAACTCATCAGATCTGTCCCCATCACGACGGCCACCTCTTTATCATGAGCAGCTGCAATCAGCGGACTGTAATCCCTGATCGCACCATTATTATCCGGGTTCTGCAGGTATACCCCGAACAAACGTGGATCCGATACATCCAGTTTTTTACTATCGCCGATAATCAGTTCGACGCCAATGGGCGCGGTGCGGGTGATCAACACATCGATCGTTTGAGGAAAAACGTGCTGGTCAACAAAGAACCGGACAGCGTTTCTCTTATTTGCCTTTCGGGATGCATAAAGCAAGTGCACCGCTTCCGCCGCTGCCGTACCTTCATCCAACAAGGAAGCATTCGCTATTTCCATACCGGTGAGGTCGATCACCATGGTTTGAAAATTAATTAATGCTTCAAGCCGGCCTTGTGCAATTTCGGCCTGGTACGGGGTGTAGGCAGTATACCATCCCGGGTTTTCAAGGATGTTCCTTAAAATCACCCCCGGGGTGATCGTGTCGTAGTATCCGGTTCCGATAAAAGACTTGAGGACTTTATTCCTGGAAACAATAGCTTTGAAGTCGTTCAAAAATTCGAACTCGGACTGGGCGGCAGGCAAGTTCAATGCTTTTTTAAGACGGATGTTCGCAGGGATGGTTTGATCCACCAGTTCCTCCATGGATTTCGCTTTCACCACCCTTAGCATTTCTTTGATTTGGTGGTCATCCGGAGCGTTGTGCCTGGATTCAAATTTTTCCCGATAGCTGAGATCGACTTTCATAACTCAATATTCTAGGGTTGACACCCGGTTTTATGGAATTCTTAACAATTGACGTTGCCACGCAATCCATTCAATAACAAAAACCAGTGGCGTTCTGCCCAGGGACTGCACTATTTTTTTAGAAGCGCTCAAATTGCGAGAAGAAAAAGTCGCCTTCGATGTTGGCATTCTCATCTGAATCGGAACCATGAACTGCATTGGCATCGATCGACTTGGCAAATAAGGCGCGGATGGTGCCGGGGGCAGCTTTCTTCGGATCCGTGGCCCCGATCAGTTTACGGAAATCCTCTACCGCATTTTCCTTTTCCAAAATCATCGGAACGATCGGGCCGGACGACATATAGGAACAAAGTTCACTGTAAAAAGAGCGGTCTTTGTGAATGACATAAAACTTGCCAGCCAGGGCAGGACTCAATTGGACCTTTTTAATTGCCACGACGGAAAAGCCGGCCCCCTCAATCATTTTGGTGATGGATCCCGTGTGGCCTGCCGCTACCGCATCGGGTTTAATCATAGTAAAGGTTCTGTTGGTCGCCATTTCTACTGAATTATCGTGTTTGGAGTTAATTTTAACGGCCGCAAAACTATTAAAAGATTCTGGTTTCTCCGCGGAGCCCTTCGGCTGGTCAATGGGCATTCCGTCAGAATTTTCCGGGCGGACAACAAGAATCAGTATTCCGGCCTATAAATCGTAACTATTTGTATTTTTGCCCCTCCCATGGAAAATCTGCAAGCGTTCAAAGCTTTTATCAGTCGACCCCGAAAAGCGGTAATTATTACCCATTTTAAGCCAGATGCCGATGCCCTTGGGTCTTCCCTGGGTCTGGCCGGTTTCCTGAAGAAGAAAGGGCACAAGGTTCAAGTCATTACACCGAGCGATTATCCCGGTTTTCTGGCCTGGATGCCGGGCAACGAAGACGTACTTGCGCTTTCCAAAGAATCGAATGATCTTGAAAAAAAAGCAGCTGAATTGATTGCCAAGGCCAATGTTATTTTCTGCCTGGATTTCTCGGGGCTGGCCAGAATCAATCAATTGGGTGACATGGTAAAGAAATCGAAGGCCAAAAAAGTACTGATCGATCACCACCTCGATCCCGAAAAATTTGCCGATTTCATACAATGGGATGAGCTTTCTGCCTCCACTTCCGGGTTGGTCTTTGAACTGATCAAGGAATTAGATGAAGAATCGCAGGTCGACGAAGGTATTGCGAATTGCCTTTATGCCGGCCTGATGACCGATACGGGAGGATTCCGGCATAACAATACGACGCAAAAGGAATTTCTGATGGCTTCTGAATTGGTCGGCATGGGCGCCAATCCGAGCGAGGTTGCCCGGCTCATTTATGATAACTCCACCGTGGAACGTCTTCGGATGACCGGCTACGTGTTGAGTTAGAAACTTCAGGTTCTTCCTGAATACCGGACGGCCTACATGACCATCAGTTCGGCAGAATTGAAAAAATTTGGTTCGCAAACAGGCGATACAGAAGGGCTGGTGAATTACGGCCTTTCCATCAGCGGCATCAGGCTGGCCGTTTTGATGTACGACCGGAAAGAAGAGATCAAGCTATCCTTCCGGTCGATCGGCAATTTTTCTGTCAATGAGTTCGCACGAAAACATTTTGAAGGAGGAGGACATAAGAACGCCTCCGGCGGATCTTCCCGGTTATCCCTCGAACAAACACTGAAAAAATTTTTAGCCTTGTTGCCTGAATACCGGGAACAACTAAATCAACTTTAATTTTACACTCACTCTAACTTCACTTTTAATTTTATTCGGATGAAAAAATCAAACATGCTGACCGGAATCGCGTTGCTGTTGTGCTGGTCGTGTTCCAATGTAAAAGAAACGCCAAAAGGATTTCCCTATACGGTCGTAAGAAAAGGAGACGGTATCCTTGCCAAACCCGGCCAGTTCCTGGTCATGAGCATGGTATTCAAAGATGGAAAGGATTCCGTTTGGAATGATTCCCGGAAAGGCGACCCCATGATCGTGATGATCCAGGATACGGCAGCGGTTAAAATGGAAGACGGCATTGATGAGATCTTTCGTATGCTTTCCAAGGGCGATAGCATTAATTTCAAAATACAATCTAAGGTGTTGTTTGAAAAAACATTCCGGCAACCCCTGCCCCCAAAGATCGATCCTAAAAGTGAATTTGAATTTACAATGGGGGTAAGCAATGTTTATGACCGTGAACAAGTGATGAAAATGCAGGAACAGCTCGTTGCCAAACAGAATGAAAAATTCCTGATCGAACAAAAGGAACAACTGCAAAAAGACATTTTGATCATCGACCAGTATTTGAAAGCCAAAGGGATTGCTGCCTTACCGGATAGTTCCGGTCTGCGGTACGTCATCACCCAAGCGGGCAAGGGGCGAAAACCACTTGCTACCGACACCGTTGTCGTACAGTACAGCGGGAAATTGATGGAAAACGGCACCGAATTTGATAAATCGACCAAACCGGTTACGTTTCAGCTCGCCAGTCTGATAAAGGGTTGGCAAATCGGTTTTCCGCTATTGAATGAGGGCGCAAAGGCAACACTTTATGTCCCTTCCGTCCTCGCCTATGGCCGTAAGGGATATCCCCCGCGGATTCCGGAGAATGCGAATTTGGTTTTTGATGTGGAACTGGTTAGAATAAAAAAGTAACATGAAAAGGATTTTCCCCTTTGTTGCCGTCGTCGTGTCCTGCTGTGTCGTCTCCTGCAACAAACACACAGAATTGGATTTCAACGCCCAGCTTCAAAAAGATATCGCCACGATCGATTCCTACTTAGCCAGCCACAATATCAATGCTACGCAGGACCCGAGCGGCATCCGTTATGTGATCACTTCTGTGGGAACCGGTTTAAAACCCACCGTGGACGCAACGATTAGTGTGAAATACACGGGGCGGTTTTTACCCTCCCTGGACATTTTCGATCAGCCCACCACTGGAGTTGATCTGGATTTAAGTAAACTCATCGATGGATGGAAGATTGCTATTCCCTTAATGACCAAGGGGAGCCTGTTTACACTTTATATACCTTCTGGCTTGGCCTATGGAAGCGCCGGCGCCAACGGCATTGTATCGGCAAATGCGAATGTGATGTATCAGATTGAGTTACTGGACGATGACGCCCGTCTTGCAGCCGACGTGGCGACTATCGATGCGTTCTTGCTCGATTCCCTCCATACGAATCCCGACTCGATACACAAAGATCCGAGCGGCTTACGGTACGTCTTCGCGCTGAAAGGAACCGGCCCCAGGGCCATATCGACCAGTACCGTTATCGTAAAGTATACCGGGAAAATGCTGCCTTCACAAAAAGTTTTTACCTCGGCGTCTGAACAATCAACGGCCTCGCAGTTGCCCCTGTCCAGCCTTATTCGCGGCTGGCAGATCGGTATACCCCTGATCCCGGAAGGTAGCCAGGTCACCTTCTATTTTCCTTCCAGTTTGGCGTTCGGTTCAACCGGTAGACCGGACGATGCTATTGTTATTCCGCCCAATACCAATATTATCTTCGATATCAATTTGATTTCCGCGAATTAGACAATGACCATTTGTTTTGCAACCAACAACCGGCATAAGCTGGAAGAAGTGCAAAGTCTTCTGGGAGACAGTTTTAAGTTGGTCACGCTGAACGATATTGGATGCGAAGAAGAATTGCGGGAAGACCAGAACACAATAGAAGGTAATTCCCTTCAAAAGGCAGCGTACATAGCTACCCGGTACCACCTTCCCACCCTGGCAGACGACTCGGGGCTGGTAGTCGAGATATTGCATGGTGATCCCGGTGTGAACTCCGCACACTATGCAGGACCTCAGCGCCGTGACGAGGACAATATAACCCTGCTGCTGAAAAACATGGAGAGCGTCACCAATCGAAAGGCACACTTCAAAACGATCATCACGTGGATCGACGGCGCCGAAATAAATCAATTTGAAGGCGTTGTGAACGGGACCGTCCTTAGAGAAAAAAGGGGTACGGGTGGATTTGGTTACGATCCCGTTTTCCTGCCCGATGGCTTTACAAAAACGTTTGCCGAAATGAGTGGCCTGGAAAAGAATGAAATCAGTCATCGGGCTATTGCCATCAAAAAGTGGGTGGATTTCTTAAGGTTGAAAAACCCTGTTTCTTCAGGTCATGAATAAACCCCTGACCATCGGCATTACCGGCGGCAGTGGTTCTGGCAAAACCCATTTTCTTCAAGGCTTGTCTTCCCATTTTAAACCGGAGGAGATCACCTTTATCTCGCAGGACAATTACTACAAGCCGCGGGATCTGCAACCCAGCGATGAGCGGGGTGTAACAAACTTCGATCTTCCGGATTCCATTGACCATCGCGCCTTTCACGCTGACCTGCTCAAATTGAAATCCGGCCAGGACGTGTTAAAAAAAGAATATACGTTCAACAATCCGCTGGCCGAACCAAAAATGCTGAAGTTCAAATCCGCTCCCATCATCGTGGTGGAAGGATTGTTCATTCAATACTTTAAAGAAATTGAGGAGGAATTGGACCTCAAGCTGTTTATTGAAGCCAAAGACCATGTAAAACTCGGCCGCCGGATCAAGCGCGATCAGAAGGAAAGAGGGTATGACATGGACGATGTGCTGTACCGCTATGAATATCATGTCATGCCTGTGTATGAACGTCTGATCAAACCCCTCCAACACAATGCCGACCTGGTCATTCCAAACAACGATCATTTCGACCGGGCGCTGGCCGTCGTGGTCTGCTTTCTAAAGGCTCGGCTTCAGGGAGTTGCATATTGATTTCTAATCCCTACTTTTGTACGCCTTTCCAGGGTCGTGCAGATGAAAAAGCCTCTTTTCAGAATGCTTCTTATGATTGCGGGTGTCTTAACCGTTGTGGTTATCCTCCTGGCGCAGTCCGTCTATTTCCCCGTTGAGAAGGATCTTGCGCCAGCCAAGGCAAAGCAAAAGTCCGAGCACGTTCCGGGCACCGCCATGATCCAGGCTCCGGCCGATGTCGTGCCAAGCCCTTCTGTTCAACTCGACGAAATTTCCCCTACTCCACTAAAGACCTCCA
>DATHFS010000787.1:0-6586 GCA_035317975.1 Cyclobacteriaceae bacterium
ATTTCTCTAATAATAAAATTCTGGATGTACGGGTAATCAACGTTGCGGTCAATAAAGACGTCGAGGTATTTGCTGATCTTCTTTTTGAAGGGATCCGATGACCTGAAAATCTCCGCTGCTTGCCTTCTCGATTCCGCGACAGCCTCCTGAAAGACCACCTCCAACAGATGCTCCCGGCTTCTGAAATAGTAATGGATAAGAGCCCGGTTGACACCGGCTGCATCTGCAATTTCCTGCGTAGTAGCGCTGAGATGCCCTTTTTGAAAGAAAATCCCCTTGGCGGTGTCCTTGATCAGTTTCTCCGTTTGGGCCAGTTCTGGTACCACTTGTCTCCTTTGTTTAACAATTTTGTTAACGTGAAGGGTGAACACGCAGGAAAGTCCATAAAGTTCAGCGGGGAGAAAAAAAATCTAAAAATTTCTTTATACTGACTTTTGAGGCCGACAAAGTGCAAATGGGCAGTAGGCAAGGGGCAGTAGGCAATAGAAAATTGACAGTTGACAAGGGGCAATTGAAAATGTGGGGACCGGTAGGTTAACAGTAGGCAGTAGGCAATGTGACACCAAGGTTATTGGCGCGACTAACCATCTTTATGGGTACTACAATTGATTGACGATTTCTTCGAAATTGAGAGAGGTCCACTTTGTAGCAATTTCCGGCATCGTCATCACTTGATCCATGATTTTCTTTTGTTTTTGTCCGGTTTCATAGGCCTCGGAGTAGCGGACCTGTTCATGAAAAGTCACCATTGAATAGAGCGGGATCCACCGGTTGGGATAAAGTTCATGCAGCCGGGCTTCAATTTGTTTTCTCAGCAAAAAATCGGCGGTACCGACCAGGTCGCGCATTTCTACGAAATTATCGAGCGCCAATTGTGCGATGGCGTCTGCGTCCGGTTTGCGCAGGCGCTGAAATTCTGTGCAAGCCAACTCCCAATCATCATCAAATTGGTCCAGCAGGCGGTTAAAAATCCGACAATCCTCAAAACCTGCATTCATACCCTGTCCATAGAAGGGCACAATTCCATGGGCTGCGTCGCCCATGAGGAGCACGTTTTTCTTTACCCAGGGATAACACCGGATAGTGACCAGGGAGGAGGTGGGATTGTCACGGAAATCCTCGATCAGCGTGGGCATAAGGGAGGCAGCGTCAGGAAAGAGCTTTTCAAAGAAAGCCTGGATTTGTTCCGGTGTCTGGAGTTGTGCAAAGGACGGGTCTCCTTTAAACGGTAAAAAAAGCGTACAGGTGAAGGTCGTATCGGGGTTGGGCAGCGCGATGAGCATAAAACTTTCACGAGGCCAGATGTGCAACGCATTTTTTTCCATCGGGAACCCGCCGCCTGCTACAGGGGGGATCCGCAGTTCTTTATAACCATGTTCGACGTAGTTCTCGGAATAATCAAAGGGCTCAACAAGCTTGAATGCATTGCGAACGGCACTGAACATTCCGTCGGCCCCGATGATGGCATCGGACTGATGGCGCATCGTAGAACCGAAAAATTGAAAAGTCAACTCCGTTTTAGCCAGGTCTGCATTGAGGCACCGGTGTTCAAACTGAAACTCCACGCCTTGCTTTTCGGCCTCGTCGATGAGGGCTATATTCAACCCGGTTCTGGAAATCGAATTGATGTATTGACCCTGTTCCCCGTAGGGCTGGAAAGTAAGGTGGCCCCGGATGTTGTGCATCATACGGCCGTTCATCGGCATGGCATGCTCTTTCATATGCATTGCTAAACCCACTTCCTCCAATGAACGAATGCCACGCGTGCTGAGGGCAAGGTTAATGGAACGCCCCCCTCCGAACATATGGGTGCGCATGTCGTACCGGCTTTCAAAAACGGAGACGTCATAGCCACGCTTGGCGAGATAGATGGATAGAAGGGAGCCGACAAGACCTGCTCCGACGATGGTTATTTTTTTTGGTTTCTTTTTCATGATGAATTGCGTGTCTTTAGCCACAAAGGCACTAAGACACGAATAGTATACTTGCCTTTGACACGAAGAAATTTAAGACATGCCAAGGCAAAAAAAACTTAGTGTCTTAGTGTCTTCGTGGCTAAATTAGGTAACACCGAGAGCGTTTTTAAAGATCTCAGCAAACCGGTAAACCTCTTCAAACGTATTATAAAGCGGAACCGGCGCCACACGAATCACGTCGGGTTCTCTCCAATCTGCAACCACTCCGTCCTTTGTCAATGTATTGAAAACTTTTTTGCCATTTTGCTTCATCAAGATGGAGACCTGACAACCGCGCTCGCCTGGGTTCGATGGAGTGATGATATGGAATTGATCGGATCTCATCTCGTTGAGAAGGAATTCCAAATAACCCGTCAGGAGAATACTTTTTTTGTGAATTGATTTCATGCCGGCGCGTTCAAAAATTTCCAGCGACGCCAAGTGCGCAGCACCCGAAATTACCGGGAAATTAGACAGTTGCCAACCGTCCACACCGGGCATGGGCCGAAAGCCTTTCTTCATTTGAAACCGGTCTTTTTCATCATGCCCCCACCATCCAGCGAGGCGGGGAAGATCAAAATTATTTCCATGACGTTCGTGGACAAACGCCCCGCCGACCCCACCCGGACCGGAATTAAGGTACTTATAACTGCACCATACGGCGAAGTCAACATCATCGACGTGGAGATTCAAAGGCACATTTCCGATAGCATGGGCAAGATCAAAACCAACAACGGCCCCGGCCTGGTGACCCGCTTCCGTGATGGCTTTTATAGTAAAAAATTGACCGGAATAATATTGCACTGCTCCAAAAATGACCAGCGCCAGTTGATCGCGGTGTTCTTCAATGGCCCGGAGGATGTCTTCCGTTCGCAAAGAAAATTCTCCCGGACGCGGTTGTAGTTCTACGATGGCTTCTTCGCGACGAAACACCTGCTCCCCGACGGAGCGAAGGTTCACCTGTGATTCAAAAGCATATTGATCAGAAGAGAATGCGCCGGCCTCCGTAATAATCTTGAAGCGCTTTCCGGAAGGCCGGTAAAAGGAAACCATCATCAACTGAAGATTGACCGTCAATTGGTTCATCGCGACGACTTCGGAAGGCTTCGCTCCCACGAGATGGGCCAATGCTTTCTTACTGAACTTATGATAATAGTACCACGGCCGCTTCGCGTGAAAATGGCCTTCGACACCCAGTTTGGCCCAATCATTTAATTCTTCCGTAATAAAGCGCTTTGTCGATTTAGGTTGAAGTCCCAGTGAGTTGCCGGTAAAGTAGAGGGATTGCTTTCTGTCGATTTTTGGAATATGAAAAAGCGTACGGAATGATTTCAGCGGATCGGCGCGGTCCAGGGCTTTGGCAAAGGCAAGGGAGTTTTGATACTTCATGATAACAGTAAAGCGACGCAGTGCTTGCCACGAAGACACAAAGACACGAAGAAAATTTAAGATATGCGAACAGCAAAAATAGACTTAGTGTCTTGGTGGCAAATTCATAGGCGTAGGCTCCATTTAAGAAGCTTGCTACGCAAACAATTCCGTTTGTTTGGACATCACGCCTTCGTGTCGTAAGAGCCACTCTTTCTTGTCAAGGCCCCCGCCATAGCCCACCAGGTTTCCATCTTTACCAATCACGCGATGGCAGGGAACAATAATTGGAATGGGGTTTTGACCGTTTGCCAATCCAACGGCGCGAACTGATTTCAGGTCTCCTGTGGTGATCGCCAGGTCGGAGTACGACACCGTTTTTCCAAAGGGTATGTTCAGCAAGGCGTTCCAGATCTTTTTTTGAAAATCTGTACCGCGAAGGTCAAGTTCGACAGAAAAGAATTTGCGGCCATTGAAAAAATATTCGTTTAGTTCTTCAATGCACTGCTGAATCACCGTTGTGGGAAATTCCTGCTGCTTGGAATCTTTTAAAAAATTGGCGGCAATGATTTTGTTTCGGTCCGACTCGATCTCCAATTCCCCTACCGGGGACAAATAGTAGGCTAGCCCGTTCATCGTTACACAAACCTGGGGTCAGCTTCCATTACGGTACCGCAGTTTTTGCAGGTACGCATTTCCTTACTTCCGTAAAATTCCCGGAACTTGGGAATGAAATCCTTCTCGATATTAGTCAGGTGAAAATACCGTTCATGCAGCTTGTTATTGCATTTCTCGCAGAACCACAGCAATCCATCCATTTCATTGGCGTGGCGTTTGCATTCTATTACCAACCCCACTGTTCCGGCAGGCCGGATGGGACAATGCGGCACACTTCCCGGCAATAAAAAAAGGTCTCCTTCTTTGATTGGAATTTCAACTGCTTTTCCGTCCTCCTGGATTTTTACCATCACGTCGCCTTCCAACTGATAGTACAATTCTTCCGTCACGTTAAAATGATAGTCTTTGCGGGCATTGGGTCCTCCCACGGCCATGACAATGTAATCACCCGCTTCGGTGTATAAATTCTTATTCCCAACGGGTGGCTTGAGCAAGTCACGGTTCTCAGCGATCCATTGCTTGATGTTAAACGGTCTTCGGACGGCCATGGTCGATAGGGTTGATTCCGCCCGCCTATGCCACTAACGACGTCAAAGGCTTCGGCAGATTTCTACAAAACTAGCAACTTTTTCCCGCTTATATTTACAAAAACAAGCCATAATCTATGGATTTGAATTTGAAAGGAAAACGAGCGGTCGTGTGCGGCAGTACGCAAGGCATTGGAAAAGCGGCCGCGATAGAACTTGCGTTGCTCGGTGCGCACGTAACCTTGTTGGCCCGGGAGGAAGGAAAACTAAAAGAAGTCGTAAAAGAATTAAGCACCCACGCAGGGCAATCGCACGACTATCTGGTCGCCGATTTTAATTTTCCAGAGCAGGTCAAACAAGCAATTGAACACAGCCTGGCCAAAAGGGAGGTTCATATTCTGATAAACAACAGCGGCGGCCCACCGGCGGGCCAGGCCATCGACGCTCAACCGGAAGATTTTATTAAGGCGTTTACGAGCCATTTGATCTGCAGCCAGTTGTTGGTGCAGGCTGTCGTTCCGGGAATGAAAAAAAACGCCTATGGTCGCATCGTCAACATCATCTCCACATCCGTAAAGATTCCGATCAAAGGCCTGGGAGTTTCCAATACGTTACGGGGGGCGATGGCGAGCTGGTCTAAGACGTTGTCACTGGAGCTGGCTTCCTTCGGGATTACCGTCAATAACGTCTTACCGGGCAGCACGAAAACGGGGAGGATTGAATCGATCATTCAAACCCGCGCAGAAAAATCGGGACGATCCCCTGACGAAATAAGAAATGAAATGATTGCCGAGATCCCGGCAGGGCGGATGGCGGAAGCGAGTGAGGTGGGAGCAGTCGTTGCTTTTCTGGCTTCTCCCGCGGCCGGATATATCAATGGAGTTAGCCTTCTGGTGGATGGGGGGAGGACGGGGAGTTTATAAGGTAAATGCGTTTCCAAGCCTTCGCGAGGTGCTACGGCTGGCAAGGACAGATGGCGCGGGTTTACGAATGTTGTTCTGTGGATATCGGCGAAATCTGCTGGAGATTTTTTACCTTTGGATATGATTTCAGAATTGAAAAAGGCAATTGAAAAGGCGGAGCGATTGAGCGAAAAGGATCAACAGATGGTTGCCAAAATTATTCTTGATGAAATAAGTTGGGGAGAAAAATTTGCCGATTCTCAATCCAAGCTCTCTTTTTTGGCTCAGGAGGCATTGGATGAATACAAAAAGGGTGACACAAAACCTTTGGACCTATAAAGGTGCACTCTGTTACAACGGAACGATTTCGAAAGGCATTTGAAAAATTGCCAGTTAAAGTTCGTTCAAATGCTAAAAAAGCTTACGAGCTTTGGCGAATCGAGCCCTATCACTACTCATTAAACTTTAAGCAGATTCATTCCACAAAACATATTTATTCAGTAAGAATTGGATTGTCGTATCGTGCCTTGGGAGTAAAAGACCATGAAACCATAATTTGGTTTTGGATCGGCTCACACGAAGAATACAATAACCTGGTTCAAAATAGCTAGTGCAGAAATGCAAAAAATACTGAACTATATTGGTGGTGAATTGATCGAACCGAAATCCGGTAACTACCTCGACAACTACAATCCCGCCGAAGGAAAAGTATACAGCCAGGTCCCTGATTCCGATGGGTTCGATGTACATCACGCTACGGTCGCGGCGAGAAAAGCATTTGGTGCCTGGTCTTCGATGCCGGTCAGTCAGCGTTCTTCGATTCTGCAAAAGGTCGCCGGTTTGATTGATCGGGACCTGGAGAAGCTGGTGCGGGCTGAAAGCGTTGACAATGGCAAGCCGATGCAGCAAGCCAGAGCACTGGATATTCCGCGCGCTTCTGCAAATATTCGCTTCTTTGCGACGGCCGTTCTTCATACCGAATCGGAATCCCATATGACCGATGGAGAGGCGCTAAATTATACAACGCGTTCGCCCATCGGCGTGGTCGGCTGTATTTCGCCATGGAACCTGCCACTATATTTGTTTACCTGGAAGATTGCCCCAGCCCTGGCTGCCGGAAATACCGTGGTGGCAAAACCATCCGAACTTACACCCATGACGGCGTTTTTATTTTCCCAGCTCTGTATCGAAGCCGGTTTGCCGCCGGGTGTATTGA
>DATHFS010000788.1:0-4533 GCA_035317975.1 Cyclobacteriaceae bacterium
CGACAAGCCCATGCTTTCTCACCAATTGATCAAACGCAAGATTTTTCCGGAGGTCAAGGAAGGCCGCCCAACGTTTCTGATCGTGATCGATAACCTTCGCTTCGATCAATGGAAAACGATTGAGCCTATCGTATCGGAATATTTTAATGTCGATTCGGAAGAAACGTACTACTCGATCCTGCCGACCACGACGGCCTATGCACGCAATGCGATCTTCTCGGGGATGATGCCTTCTGAAATGGCCAAGATGCACCCCGAGTTGTGGGTGGGGGAAGACGATGATGAAGGAAAAAATAATTTCGAAGACGAGTTCCTGTCGAGGCAGATCCGGAGGAATAATTTAAAAATGAAGTTTTCCTATCATAAGATCAAGAAACTGGAAGAGGGAAGGGACCTGGCCGATTCAGTCAATACTCTTTTTTCGAATGACCTCAACGTGATCGTCTATAATTTTGTGGACATGCTTTCGCACGCGCGCACCGACATGGCCATGATCCGTGAACTCGCGCCCGATGAAGCGGCATACCGTTCCATCACCAAGTCCTGGTTTATCCATTCGCCCTTGCTGGACATTCTGAAAGAGATCGCCAAGAAAAAAGCGCGGATCATCATCACCACGGACCATGGTACCATAAGGGTGAAGCGGCCCTTCAAGATCATTGGCGACAAAGCCGTGAATTCGAACTTGCGCTATAAACAAGGAAAGAACCTCGGGTATGAAGGAGACAAAGTCATGGAAGCCCACAAACCGGAACGCCTTTATTTGCCGAAACAAAACGTTTCCACCTCCTATGTTTTTGCCATTGAGGACCAGTTCTTCGCCTACCCTAACAACTATAATTATTATGTCAATTTCTATAAGGACACCTTTCAGCACGGAGGGGTAAGCCTGGAGGAGATGATCATTCCTTTAATTTTCTTAACTTCGAAGAATGCCTGAAGGGTGGGAGAGCATACAGGGCGGCCAGGCTCTTTCGTTGGGCGACCTGAAGACAGCGGCAGCCCATCTGATCCGGAAGTGCAGTCCTGTTAAAGTGTGGCTTTTTTCAGGTGAAATGGGGGCGGGCAAGACGACGTTGATCAAAGCCGTGTGCGAACAGCTCGGCGTACGGGAGGGAATGAGCAGCCCGACGTTTTCCATTGTAAATGAATACGATCGGCAAGAGGGTGGGAAAATTTATCATTTTGATTTCTACCGGCTGAAAAATGAACAGGAGGCTTTCGACATTGGGGCGGAAGAATATTTTGAGTCGGGAAATTTTTGTTTTATAGAATGGCCCGAAAAAATACCCTCCCTGATTCCATCGCAACATGTCAACATAAGAATTACACCGAGTGACCCCTTGCATCGAATAATCGAGTACGCGTGCTATGATTGAAAAGACAAAATCAGGATTTGAGGCCCTTGCCAAAAGTAGTCTTTACCCGCAGGAAGAAATGCTGAAGGTGAAAAAGGCGAAGCATACTTTTTTTATCGGGTTGCCAAAAGAAATATCGCGGCAGGAAAACCGGATCAGTCTGACCCCTGATGCCGTCGCCATTCTGGCCTCACGGGGACATGAAATATGGGTTGAGACAAAGGCCGGTGAAGGGTCCAAATTCAGCGACAAGCAATACAGCGAGGCGGGGGCCAAGATCATTTACTCCCCCCAGGAAGTGTACAAGGCGGAGGTACTTCTGAAAATTGAGCCGCCAACACTGGAGGAACTCGAGTATTTCAAGCCGGGACAGGCATTGATATCGGCATTGCAACTGGGCCACCTCGACCAAGCCTATATTGATGTGCTCATCAGGAAAAAAGTGACGGCCCTGGCCTACGAATTCATTGAAGACAAGGTGGGGGGAATGCCCATCATCCGCGCCATGAGCGAGATTGCCGGCAGTACGGTGATGTTGATCGCAGCAGAATATTTAAGTACGGTTAATAAAGGCAAAGGCGTCATCTTAGGTGGGATCACGGGCGTTCCCCCAACCAAAGTCGTGATTATCGGGGCGGGAACCGTCGCCGAGTATGCTGCCCGCGCGGCGTTGAGTCTGGGGGCAGAGATCCAGGTTTTTGACAATGCGTTATACAAACTCCGCAGAATTAAACACACGCTCGGCCAGCAGTTTTACACGTCGACCATCGACACTGTAACGTTGAGCGAGAGTTTAAAGAAAGCAGATGTCGTCATCGGGGCGCTCCGGGCAGAGAAGGGGAGAGCCCGCCATGTTGTTTCGGAAGAAATGGTGAGTCAGATGAAGCCGGATTCCCTCATCATTGACCTGAGCATTGACCAGGGCGGCTGTATCGCTACCTCTGAAATTACCACCCACGACAAACCGGTCTTCCGGAAATACGATGTGATCCATTATTGCGTGCCCAACGTCGCCTCCCGGGTGGCGCATACTGCTACTACTGCTCTTAGCAATATTTTTACGCCAACGATCCTGCGGGCGGCGGAAGAGGGTGGGGTGGAAGCAATGATTTTTTCTCACAAGTGGTTTATGAAAGGGGTGTACACATACAAGGGCGCCCTCACGAATGAGTCTATTGCGAGGAAGTTTGCCATGAAGTTTAAGAATATTGAGTTGTTGATGGCGGCGAGGGTGTAGGCAGGTGCAGGTTTGGTAAGTTTGGAGTTGGTAAAAATACTTGATTATGAGCTTTCAATATATTTCGGACAAGAAAGGGAAAAAAAAGGCGGTCATTATTTCCGTTCGGGATTTTAAAAAGATCCAGGAGGACCTGGATGACTTTGCTGCGATTAAGGAGTACGATCGGGCCAAGGCTGGAAAACTTACATTTCGTCCTTTGCATGCTGCCTTAAAGGATATCGAATCCAAAAGGGCCATTAAAAGGAAATAATGTATCAGGTTGTTGTCAGTAACAAGGCCGAGAAAATATTATCAAAACTTCCCAGTTCAGTTTACAGCCGAATGGCGTCGGCCTTGAAAAACCTTTCTGCCAACCCAAGACCAGCGGGGTGCAAGAAACTGAGGGACGAAATGCATGGCGAATTAGGGTAGGAGACTACCGGGCTATATATGAAATTCAGGATGACATATTGCTTGTTGTGGTAATCATGTTGGGGCATCGAAGGGATATTTAGGAAAATTAACGGCGCCACCACCAATGAATCCATCACTAGGAAGTTTTCCATCCGGAATGCCGTATAATCAAATTATTCTTTCTTACCAAAAAGTCTATCCACTTGCCTATCAGTTAAATAGAAATATCCTTTTTCTGTAGAAAACATTAAGGAGGACATGCCCTTATTACTAACAATAACCTGTTCTCCACCTAATTTGAACTGAACCTTATAATCTTTTTTTGTTTTATTCTCATCTGAAAAGACGGATTTACAAATTGTGTATAAAGATTGAAGTGTACCATCATGACCGCTAAAATGTATAGATTGCATACGAAGAATATAATCATATTTCCTATTCCTGAACATAATGGTATATAAGGTATCGCTGTCATCCTGAATGATGTATGAAAGTTCAGCACTTATAGTTCTTTTTGGCTTAATTGTGCCAATGACTTCTAATTGTTTAACGTTTTGAATTTGTCCAAAATTGTCGGAGCAAACAAAAAACGCAATTAGGTAAAGAAGATTTTTCATATCGTTCTGGTTGAGGTGGATTGTGTTAAATAGTATCACTAATTCTAAATTCGCATATGCATTTGACATTAAAGCTGCTTGAACGCCAAAATGAAAGGCGCAGAGGCTCAAAGAAGGATTAACTAAACTCCCGAACTATTCAAATTGTTTAGTTTCTCCTCCAGGGACTTGATCTTTGTCTCGGCGTCAGCTTTTTTTATTCGCTCCATTTCAATTACATGAGCAGGAGCACTGATAACAAATTTTGCGTTTTGCAATTTCGTATTTACTAAAGTAAGGAAACCTCGATAGTATTCTAAATCCCTTATTAATTCATTTTTATTTTCTTCCTTTTTTTTGACGTTCCATTGCATGCTGCCTTCAAAGTGAGCTTCGTAGGTTCCTTTTGGAAATATTGGATCTTCTAAAACCTGAATAGTCGAACCTGACAGGTTTTCAATTATGGGTTTCCATTTATTCAATATAATTAATTCAGGCACACTCCCCGTGACATATACCTCCGTAAGTTCATTATTTTTTAGATTGTCCTTTTGTCTAATTTTTCTGATAAAACCAATCCCAGCCTTAATTTTCTCAACATGATTTTGTTGCAAATTAAATGCGACCGTTTCAATCGCGGTTGCTTGTGAGTAGTCTACTGATTCTATTTCTTTGGGCCAACTGGCCAATATAATGCAATCTTTTTCGTTTCGCACCTTCAATTCATGCCACAACTCTTCCGTGATAAAAGGCATAAAGGGGTGCAGCAATTTCAAGATCGTCTCAAAGAATTCTATCGTTTTAGTATACGTTGCCTGGTCAATCGGTTTCCCGAACTCCGGCTTGATAATTTCCAGATACCAGGCACAGAAATCGTCCCACGTTAATTTGTAGACGGTGAGCAAGGCATCCGACATCCGGAACTTGCTGAAATGATCGTTGAGTT
>DATHFS010000789.1:0-5315 GCA_035317975.1 Cyclobacteriaceae bacterium
AAATTCATTATTCAGCATTCAATATTCCCCCGCCGTTGTTGGTGTTGTGAGTGGGCATGCGCGTGGGTCGCCAACAAGTACATCTACATCTGAGACGTGTTGGTAAACGAGGGCCCGGGAGCACATGCCATACGCGGAGGGCGTGTGCCCACTTCAAAATTCATTATTCAGCATTCAAAATTCAAAATTTGAATTTAGAAGTGGAGGTCCCAATCTTAAATTGAATCAACAATGCTCTCCAGCCCCATCCCCCTGGAAGCCTTTACTAAAATGGTCGCATTGCGAATCGGTCGTTCTTTAAGGCCCAGAATAAGTTGTTCCCTGGTGGAGTAATATTTCGCAGTTGGAAATGTATCCCGGGCTGCCTGTATCATCGTGCCGCACAGATAAACTTCCGTAATTCCTTTTTCCAGGAGAACGGTCCCCAATCTTCGATGTTCGATATCGCTTTCTTCTCCCAGTTCGTACATATCGCCCAGGACGACCACCTTGCGCGAAGCATTCATTCCGGCAAGGCTTTCGATCGCCGCTTCCATGGAACTCGGGTTGGCATTGTAAGCATCGAGGATGATCGTGTTAGTCTCTTTTCGAATAATCTGGGAACGCATATTGGCGGGCTCATATTCCGCAATCGCGCGATTTGCCGACCCCGGATCAACATCAAAATATTTTGCCACGCAAAGTGCAGCGGCGATATTTTCGAAATTGTAACGACCCATCATGCGTGTCCTTACCCTGTCCCCATTGTCCGCCAGGAATTCGATGAAGGGGTCGGCCCGCACGAATTCACCATGATAATAATCTCCTTTCGTCGGGTAAAAAACGGGGGACGGAAACCGCTTCGCCATGTTGGTAAGGATAGGGTTTTGCGAATTAATGAACGCCTTGCCCTGATGAAGGATCAAATACTGGTACAATTCTGATTTTGTCCTGAGGATATTTTCAACACCCCCGAACGTTCCCATATGCGCTTTGCCAATGTTGGTGATCAGCCCGTGTGTTGGGTTGGCTATTTCCGCCAGCAAGGCAATTTCTCCAAGGTGGTTAGCCCCCATTTCGATGACGGCCATCTCGATGGATGAATCCATTGCCAGAATGGTGAGCGGCACCCCGATGTGATTATTGAGATTGCCTTGCGTGGCGTGGGTTTTGTATTTCTTGCTTAGGGCAGCGAGTAACAATTCTTTTGTTGTCGTTTTTCCGTTCGACCCCGTCAGACCGATAACGGGCAGGTCCAGTTGGTCGCGGTGATGCCGGGCAAGGTGCTGCAGAGCTTTTAGCCCATCCTCAACCAAAATGGTGCGGGCATCCTTTACATATTCCCTTTCGTCTACAACAGCATAGCGTGCGCCTTTCCGCAATGCTTCTTCGGCGAATGTATTGGCATTGAAATTCGGTCCTTTCAAAGCAAAAAAAACCGATCCCGGGATGATCTTTCGGGTGTCGGTGGAAACGGTACCACACTCCAGAAACTTTTCATACAGGGATTGAATGTCCATACCGTTGCCGAATTCAGAGTATCCTAAAATCAGATTAACTTGCGAGGCAAGATAACAGCTACCGGTGGTCATACGTTATCTGAATAACAAAAAATTGATGTGGCTTAAAAGGACACTTTTCTGTTTCAGTTTTGCCCTGGCCTCCGTTGCACAAGCCCAATTTACCTACGCGCCGGACCAACGTATTCCCGTAGAATACAACAATTTGATCCTGGCCATGCCCTGGGCAGGAGCCCTTAATTCTCCCCAGTTTAACACGATGGATCTCAACGGCGACATGGTGGAAGATCTGGTGATCTTTGATCGCACCGCCAACAGCATCATCACATTCCTAAACCAGAATAAATCCTACCATTATGCCCCGGAATATGAAGCGTTTTTTCCGGCCGACCTGGATCAGTGGGTATTATTGAGGGACTTCAATTGTGATGGTAAAAAAGACATTTTTACAAGCGATCCCTTTGGAATGAAGGCCTACGTAAACATTACCGCCCCGGGGGGAAATCCGAAGTGGCGTGAATTCAATCCCGGCTTTCCTATCCTCACCATCGGCTTCAACGGAAACATCAATTTGCAAGTCAACGGAACGGACATACCCGCCATCGACGACGTGGACGGCGACGGGGATCTGGATGTACTGGACGCCCGGTTTGTTGGAATAGGCTCCCTCGAGTGGCATAAGAACATGAGTATTGAAAACACGGGAAAATGCGATTCCCTTCAGCTAAAGCGTATCACCCAAACCTGGGGCAATTTTGAAGAATGTAATTGCGGCGAATATATTTTCGGCCCCGGCACGTGCGCACAGTTCGGTGGCCGCGTGGAGCATGCCGCCGGCAAATCGATTCTTACCATCGACCTGGACAACGACGGAGACCGGGATCTCCTTTTTACCGAAGAGACATGTACTAATCTTTATGTTTTACCCAATGACGGAACAAAGGACAATGCAGTGATGACAGGCTTTACTGAATTCCCCTCTGCCAGCAACCCGTTGGACCTTCAAATCTTTCCAGCCCCCTATTATGAGGACGTCGATTTTGATGGTCTGCCTGATCTGATTGTAGCGGCCAATGTGTATACCCGAAATAGTTTCTCGATCAATTTCAGCCAATCGGCGTGGCTGTACAAGAATACGGGGACGCTTCAACTTCCAAGCTTCACGTTTATTAAGAATGACTTTCTCCAGGACCAGATGATCGATGTAGGTGATAATGCGGTGCCGGTCTTTTTCGATGCCGATGGCGATGGGGATGTAGATTTGTTTATCGGCAACTATTTAGGGATCAATGCTCCCTCGGGTATCTACTATTTTGAAAACACCGGAACATCCGGCGCTCCCTCATTCAAATTGATCACGCAGGACTACGCCGGTATTTCACTATCGGGATGGTATAATCTCAAGCCACAGTTTGCCGACATGAATGGCGATGGGAAAACGGACCTTGTTTTTACCGCGACCAGTTTGCAAACTAACATCACCACATTACAATTTATTCCTAACGGCAGCTCAGCCATACTGGACGTAACCGGCCAGCCCGTCGTCCCTACCGGCTTTATCATTAACCAACCTGAAAACCTCCTGGTAGTGGATGTCAATCAGGATGGACGGAAGGATCTTTTGTTGGGTAAGTCGACCGGCGCCCTGGAATATTGGATCAACAATGGCCCAGCTGGGTCATTCAATTTCTCCGTTGCGGACGCCAGTTTCCTTGGGTTGGGGGTCACTACAGACCGCCAAAGTATCGCCCTTGCCGTTGCCGACCTCGATGCCGACGGACGGGATGATCTTATCACAGGGGACCAACGGGGTGTGCTCACACTCTACGGGGATTTCAGGGCGCAAAACCCTACTGTACACGGCGTCCAGAATATACTGTACAATGGACTTACGGACAGTTATTACCCCACTCACCTGGGAGGCCACGTATGGCCTTCGGTTGCCAATCTTTTCAACAGCAATAAACCTACGATCATCGTTGGCAACACGCTGGGCGGTATTCATGTTCTTAAAAATGACGATAGCAGGGAACTTCCCCCTGATCCGGTGATTGATATTTACCCCAATCCCGTACTCCGGGGGAACGAATTTACTATTAAGGCCGACCGGAATGTATTGGTGGGGTTCTTTACTATACTCGGTCAAAAAATTTCAGATGATTTATTTATTCCTGCAAACCAACCTTACCCGATTACACCGCAAGGCTTGTCTTCCGGAATGTATGTTGCCCGTTTTTCAGTAAGCGGGAAGACCTACAATAAACGATTCGTCATCTATTAAATCCAATTTTACCAATGAAAGACTATGCCTTCATTTTCGACATGGACGGAGTAATCGTGGACAGCAACCCTTACCATAAGATTGCCTTGCAGCAGTTTTGCATAAAACACGGCCATCCATTAACCGAAGAACAGCTCCGCACGAAAATCTATGGCCGTACCAATAAGGAATGGATCGCCCAACTCTTCGGTCAATTGACTCCGGAACAGGTAGCACGCTACGCGGATGAAAAGGAAGCCCTTTTCCGGGATCTTTATAAAAACGACATCCGTCCTGTGAAAGGCCTTATCCCATTTTTACAAGCGATCGACGCCTCATCGATCACCAGAGCAATCGGCACATCTGCCCCCCGTGCAAATGTAGATTTTACGTTGTCCGGGACTGGTACAACACGGTTCTTCAAGGTTATTCTGGACGAGTCCTTTGTCACCAAAGGGAAGCCCAATCCCGAGATTTATTTAAAAGTTGCACAGGCTTTGAAATTGCCGCCCCAACAGTGTGTAGTGATTGAAGACTCATTGTCAGGGATAGCAGCTGGCAAGGAGGCGGGGTCAAAAGTGATTGGTATCACGACCACCCATACCAAAGCAGAATTGGCATCGACCGATATGGTAATCGACGATTTTGAGGGGCTGGAGCCGAAAAATGTTTTGAAGATGCTTTTTGGCGGAATTTAGATTAGGCGGGCCGATAGGTCTTGTATTCAATGCACTGAGCGATATATTTCCGCATTTCTTCATCGGCCCCACTTGCTACTATCAAATCGTCCATTGATATTTTCCTATCTCTTTTGGTATTCTTCCAAGCCTCATCATGAGATTTTTCAGTCAGTTTGCCAAATCCCAAATTCTTATTTTCCTCAATGGATTCCTTTAGGCATTCAATATCAGTCTCTGAGAAATAGTCAAGGTCTGGTGATGATTTGGCGGTCACATGTTTCCAGACACTGACATCAAATAAATGCCAATATTCCTGCCCTATTTTCTTCTTCAAGAGATCATATATCCATGAAGCAACAGGACCATCTTTCATTGCAACGTATCTATCTCCTGTTATCGGACGGCCATATTTTGCAAGGTGTTTCAGGTCTGAAAAATAAAGGATCTTTAGGAGGCTATGGAATCTGATACCTGGGACCTCTGAGGAGATTAGCAATACGGCTGAAACAGCCTTATTTTTATCAAATGTGAAGTTATCCATACTGAACTGACTGTGGAAGTTATCCACATTAGAATGTGGATAACTTGTGTATTTGACTATTAAATTTACCCAGTAATAACGCGACCATAGCCAATTTGGTAAAATATTTTTACCAGTTTCCCAAAAAACACCGGAAATTATGCCAAAAACAGCCATCTGATATTTTTAGCAATTATACTCATTGCCCTAGATTCAACAGGCAAAACTGCGTTCCGGAAAACCTGACAAACTTCTCATTTTAGACTATTTCAAGCTGAGACACTACACATTTACGCGTCGCCCTTGGATAATTGCCCCGTTTTTCCCGATATTTGCAATCCCTTTTCAAAACAGGG
>DATHFS010000790.1:0-4611 GCA_035317975.1 Cyclobacteriaceae bacterium
CCATGCTCCCCAGGTTCATGATGTGCTATTCGGACGGGGCCAATGAATACGTTAATCACCTCGCCAAGGCCCTCCGCTCATCCAGCCTGAGTGTTACGTTAGAGAAGGAACTTATTAAAGCAACGGGTTCGACCCTTGTCAATGACTCGGTCGAATCCTATCTGAAGACCTTATCGATTTCCGGAAAAGGCGCCACGGAAATAACAGAAATCGCCCCTGCGCGCACGGCATTTTACCTGGGATTTGGATTTACCTCGTTTCGGGACTTCTTCGTGAATTTTGAAAAAAACCTTCAGGTAGATGTGGCAGAATACAAAGTCTACCGGCAAAACCTGCGGCAAGTTGAAGACT
Organism: Cyclobacteriaceae bacterium; assembly: GCA_035317975.1. Lineage (GTDB taxonomy): Bacteria > Bacteroidota > Bacteroidia > Cytophagales > Cyclobacteriaceae > ELB16-189. The sequence goes on from DATHFS010000790.1 coordinate 352, forward strand.
ACCTCAAGATCAATTTGCAGGAGAATTTCATCAACTGGATAGGCGATGAAGTCGCCGTGATCGAACTTCAATCTACCGGCAAGGGCCTTGACAACGAAACCGCCCTGGTGTTGAAGGCCGACAATATCGAAAAAGCACGGACCAACCTGGCCCATATCGAAAAAATGATCCGCAAAAAAACGCCGGTGAAATTCAAGACCATCGACCACCGTGGGTACTCCATCAACTACCTGAGTATGAAAGGGCTTTTCAAAATCCTGTTTGGCAAATTCTTTGCGCGCTACGATAGGCCGTATTATACCATTATTAACAACTTTGTCATTTTCAGCAACCATCCGCAAACACTGGAAAGTATCATCGATGATCACCTGAACAAAAACACATTGATTAAATCGGAGGAATTCAGGGCTTTCCGAAAGGAATTTGATGATGAAGGTTCTGTGTTCGTTTACCTCAATACCCCTGTACTATTCAATACGATGAAGAAGCTGGCCGATGCTGCCACACGCGCGTCGATGGAAAGCAACAAACCATACATCGTCTGCTTCCGGCAAGTCGGATTTCAACTGGCACCCGAGTCGGGCAGCTTTAAGACGATTCTTGCAGAGCATTTCATCCAGCCGGAACCTCCGGCAGCCAGCTCTACCGTTGCGGACGTAAGTCAGGAAGCAGATTCGTTGGAGACCGAAGACAGTCCGGTGGTGGTGGAGGAGATATCCGATCCGGTGGTCGCTGAAGAGTCCGATCGGATGGCTTTGCCTTACATTTATGTACAAAACCTAAATGCAACTTCCTATACAAGTTACTTTCCCGACAGCACGGTCAACTTTAAAGTTGAACTGAGGAATGGCTTCAAAGACGGGTCATTCACGGAGTATTACGCCAACGGTGAGGTGAAAATGACCGGGCGGTTCAAGAACGACAAACGGCAGGGTACCTGGCACTTGTACGGCGAAAACGGAAAACTGATCATGAAACGCAACTACAAGGGGGATGTGGTCACGAAGGAAAAGACGAGGTAGGGAATACGGGCCACAGATTCGCAGATTAAATTCAACTCGCAGTCCGCAATCGCTCGCCAAAATTCCAGGCTATAAACGAATCAATTTCTTCGAAAAAGATTGGGTTGGTCAATTCTACGGCCGATCTTCTTTGAAAGTGATCGACGATCGAACCGTACTTGTCTAAATCAACATTCTCTCTCGTCAGGGCCAACAGTTTTTCACTCAAATTATCCAGGTCCGGCCTGCTCGCCGTGGCTTCAAACCTGCAGTACAGATACCTTGGCAGATCCTTGACCACGCGGTGGATCAACCGATCGCGATGGGCATTCAATACATTGCGAAACTGAAATAATTGAACATGAGGGTCTTTCGCTTCAATCCGCTGAAGTCCCAAATAAGGTGATTTGATGGTTTTCATTTGCCCTTGAATTAACAGAGCAAAAATACGTAATACTAAATACTTTAGCAAGTATTTACTAAAATAGTTAGTTGTGAGGGCTGGGTCGTAAGACCTTGGTTGTTAGCTGAATACTCAGCTCCGGACTAGGTGGGGGATTGAATTTTTTGCCGGGCGTTTCAGGTAATTTGATGAAGGGGCTGTCCAATAAAGTATGGCTTGAAAGGTCAAACCAAATGATCTGTTGCCTCTGCGCCTTCTTTGCGCCTCCTTTGCGCCTCGCGGTTAAGAATTTTTTCCCCTGTACTTTTTGGTCAGCCCAGGTGGACTCAAGACTACCTCCCGATATCATTCAGCATCTCAGAAAAGGGAACAACCGACCCGTGACCCGGGGCAATGGTGACAACGTCAAGGTTCAGGCGCAGAAGATTGAGGTCCAGGGTATCAGCAAATCCCTTTGCGACGGGAGGCAGCGCGCCATTTACCAGACGACCCGGCGAATACTCATCGACTACGAACAAAATCTTATCCTTGCGCAAATAACCAAAGAGCATCCCGGCATTGTGATTGCTACCCAGATTGTGGTACAATTCCAATGTTTGAGTTTCGTCGGCGAGTATATATTTATCATCCACGCCTATAAATGTCGCCTCCCTTGGATTCTGAGTGAGCTTGTCTGGCGACAGGGTACGGGGCGCCCTCCAGGCCTGATCATAGAATATAAGATTGATGTCACTGGTAATGACCGCGGCGCCCTCCGCCACATAGGTGCGCAAGCCCCCGGAATGGTCGAAATGATGATGACTGTTGACAACGTACCGAATAGGTTTTTCCGGGACCAATTTTTTTACTTCCGCAATAACGGCCAACGATCGCGCTTCATTAAGCGGGGCATCAAGAACCGTCACGTAATCACCGAACTCTACCAGCAGGCTGTTGTGCGAGCCGCCACCCAGTAACCAAACGCCTTTGGTCAGCATTTTTGATTCGACTTGAACGGCAGAAGGGTGCGCGGCCGCCCCTGCGATAGGCGGCATAATCGATAAATTCGTTTCAACGCCGCTGAGGGTAAGATTCAGGACCATGTGGCCCCCCATATTCTGAATAGTATGGCCCGGGAATTTAATGCCCTGGTAATCCTTGTAATCCGAATAAAGGGTTTCGATCAGCATGTCTCCCAGAACCGGGTTGGCTGTCCACGTGCTCACTTTCGCAACCAGACCTTGCTTATTGATCATGCCCACGAACCTGAACTTGCCGATCGAAAAAGATATCTCGGAACCAGCCCCCTTTACTTTCTTCACCGTCGTGGTGCTGTTAGTCAGCATTTGTTTCAGGAACCCATGAGGGGTAACCAGAAGTTGAAGATGACGATCATCCATGGCATCCGGGGAAGACGGCAACCCAGCGACCGAGTTAGTTTGTTTTTGTTCATTTAGGAATGGTGCACCCCCGCCTTTCGAAGGAGGGTTCTCATAGGTCCGTACCACTTCTTCATTTGAAGACCATGTTGCATAATCGATGGTTCGTGTGTAGCGTTTGATGATCAAGACAGGCCACTCACCGTGCGGCGAATGATTCTGCCCGAACACTCCCGAAGTCCCGCTGCCCGAATAGCGAATGGCATTCAGGTTATTGGTTCCCATGGCCAGAACAGCCTTTTGCAGCAAGGGGTTTACCCTCTTTTGGGAACGTGCAGGGAACACAATGCAACAGACTGCAATGGCGAATAGGTAGTTTTTATTTTTCACGTCGGGTGAGGGTTGGCGAATGTAGATAATTTTGCATTAACTTGAGTCTTGAGTCCCTGGTCCATAATCTTGAGTTGGATGCAACTCGTGATCCAGCACCAACTCCTTAGGATTAGGGACTATGGACAAGGGAATCAAGACTCAATACAGCACTATGATACCAAGAAGAAAATTCCTCCAGATAAGCGGTGTCTCGATCGCAACGCTGATGGCCAACGAGTTGTTGGGCGCGTCTGCAAAAGGGCAGATCAAAGCGGTCGGTCTCCAGCTTTTTACGATTCCGCAAATGGTGGCCGACGATTTGAACGGGACATTAAAAATTCTTGCCGAGATTGGTTATCGGGAAGTTGAATTTTTCGGTCCTTACCCCTTTAGCCTGCCCGGCATTATCGAAGGGTGGAAACCGATCGCCGCCCAACTCGGGATCGCACAAAATGCCTTTTATGGCCATTCTGTAAAAGAGGTTAAGAAAATGCTGGACGATCATCATATAAAAACTCCTTCTGTCCATATTGACATCAATGACCTGCGCAAGAATATGGAGCCCGCCATAGAGAATTTTTCTGTACTGGGGGTTCAGTATGTGGCAATACCTTCCTTGCGAACGGAGGAAAAAAAGTCAGTGGATGACTACAAACGGCTTGCGGATGAATTCAACCAGTTCGGGGAGAAATTATCGAAGCACGGTATGACGTTTGCCTACCATAACCATGGCTTTGAGCACGCGCCTATCGACGGGCAGGTACCCTTTGATATCTTGTTAAAAACGACCGATCCCAACCACGTAAAATTTGAATTGGACATTTTCTGGATGAAAGCGGCAGGGGCGGAGCCCATCGACTATTTAAAGAATTATCCCGGGCGATTTAAGCTGATGCACCTCAAAGATGCTTCCGAACCTGTACGCTTCGCCGGCGACGGAGGAACGTCGGATCAATGGATGGCGCTTTTTCCAAAGATCACCGATCCCGGCGCAGGTGTATTTGATATCAAGGGAATCGTTACGCAAGCGATTCGGTCGGGAGTTGAACATTTTTACGTTGAACATGACCTGACGAAGGACCCCATGCGTACTTTGAAGAGTTCTTTTGAATTCCTTTCTATGGTT